>JAKEHD010000290.1 GCA_022615215.1 Blastocatellia bacterium | reverse complement strand
TCTTTTACACCGACGAGGTCGAAACCCATGCCCTTTCAGGCATTCACCTTGATATCAATAAAGGAGAGTTCATCTCCATTTCAGGCCCATCGGGCTGCGGCAAATCCACACTGCTTTCGATACTCGGCCTGCTCGATTCGCCCTCCGACGGAGGCTACTGGCTGGGCGGCAACGCAGTGGCGGACCTTCCCGTCTCCGAAAGGGCGCGCATTCGCAATCGAGAGGTCGGCTTCATCTTTCAGAGCTTCAACCTGATCGGCGACCTCACGGTTTACGAAAACGTCGAACTGCCGCTCACATATCGCGGAATAAAATCCGCAGAACGCAAAGAGCGGGTAAGAAGCGCGCTCGAAAGAGTAGGCATGGCGCACAGAGCCAGGCACCTGCCTGCCCAACTGTCGGGCGGCCAGCAACAGCGCGTGGCCGTGGCGCGCGCCGTAGCCGGAGACCCTCTCATATTGCTTGCCGACGAGCCTACTGGAAACCTCGACTCCACGAACGGCGAAGCCGTGATGGACCTGCTCAGAGAACTTCACCAGGGCGGAGCGACTATATGCATGGTGACTCACGACCCTCGCTATGCGCGCCACGCCGACCGCACCGTCAATCTCTTCGACGGACGAGTTCTCGAAGAGAAAGAGCACGTCGCCTGATACATGCAGGGGAGCCGCAGGAGCAGGGGTGCAGGGGAGCCATAGAAGAGGTGAAGCCAGTACCCTCGCACCGCCATTAATAGGAAATAGAATCGTCATGAACCGTCATGGAGCCATAGAAGCGGTGAAGCCAGTACCCTCGCACCCCCGCACCCCTGCACCCCTGCTCCCTTGCACAAATAGCATCACGTCTTTCTGGAGATGAATCTATGGATACCCTTTTACAAGACCTGCGATACGCCATTCGAGTGCTGATTAAGAAACCCGCCTTTACGGCCGTTGCGGTGCTGGCCCTTGCATTGGGCATCGGGGCGACGAGTGCGATATTCAGCGTCGTACACGCCGTGCTGCTTCGCCCCCTGCCCTATCAAGACTCCGACCGGCTTGTGTTGATATGGACGGACTTCGGGCCGGATTTGCCGCAGAACTGGGTCTCCGGCCCTGAGTTGCTCGACTTCCGGCAGCGGTGTACTTCCTTCGAAGGCTTCACAGCAATGGCGTGGCCGAGTGTCGCACTCACGGGAGCGGGCGAGCCTGAGCAGGTTCAGGGTGCGGTCGTGTCTGCGAACTTCTTCTCCCTGCTAGGCGTGCAATCGGCCCTTGGCCATGCGTTTGATGAGGACGGTCCCGCAAGCGAAAAGGTCGTCGTCCTGAGCCACGGCTTCTGGCAGCGCCGCTTCGCATCGGACCCTTCGATCATCGGTAAACCCCTCTCGCTCGACGGAGAGACAAGAACTGTGATCGGGGTGATGCCTGCGGGTTTCGGCGTCCTGCCCCCCGACGCTCAGTCGCCAAAGAACATAGAAATCTGGGCACCCATCCCTTTCGATTACGCTCAACTAAATCGCGGGTCGCACTTCCTGAGAGTTATCGCACGGCTCAAACCCGGCGTCACAATAGGTCAGGCGAAAGCCGAGATGAGCACCATAGCAAAAGCTATGGACAAGGAGTTTTATCATAGCTTCGGCTTCGGTATAACGGTCGTCCCTCTGCTCGGTCATGTGGTGAAAGACGTGAAGCCGGCCCTGCTCGTGCTGCTCGGCGCTGTGGGGTTCGTTCTGCTCATAGCCTGCGCGAATGTGGCGAATCTCCTGCTTGCAAGAGCGGTCACGCGCGAAAGAGAGATAGCCCTCAGACAGGCGCTCGGCGCGCTCCCGTTCAGGCTCATCAGGCAATTGCTCACTGAAAGCGTGGTGCTTGCCGCATTGGGCGGCGCGGCCGGGTTGCTGCTTGCTTTCGCTGGTCTTCGCGCGCTCATCGCAATGGCCCCGGAAGATATCCCGCGTTTGAACGAAATCCGTATCGATCCGACGGTGCTTGGCTTTACCATTGCGGTCTCGCTCGTGACGGGATTGGTCTTCGGCGTAGTGCCCGCTCTTCAGGCGTCGAAGACGGACCCGAACCAGTCATTGAAAGAAGGAGGGCGCGGCGCAGGCGGAAGCCTTAGAGGCCATCTGGCGCGTAACCTCCTGGTGGTTGCAGAGGTCGCCCTTGCCCTCGTCTTATTGACCGGCGCGGGTTTGCTCATAAGGAGTTTCTTCGAGCTTCAGAAAGTAGACCCCGGTTTCAATCCGGCAAATGTCTTGACGATGCGACTGAGCTTGCCCGATACCACATACCCCGAAGGCCCTCAGATAGAGGCTTTCTTTCAAAAGGCTTTAGAACGCATCGAGTCATTGCCCGGCGTGGAAGCGGCGGGGGCGGTCTCTGATCTGCCTCTCAGCGGGTCGTATTCATCGGGCACCATAACCATCGAAAACCCGCTGGCCGACGCCGATAATGCAAGCTTCGAAGCTGACCGCCGCTCCGTCAGCACGGATTATTTTCGCGCGATGGGCATAGCTCTTCGAAGGGGGCGCTACTTCAACGACCTTGACAAAGCGGACGGTCCCGAAGCGGTGATCGCCGATGAAGAACTGGCCGAGCGGTTCTGGCCGGGCGAAGACCCTATCGGCAGGCGGATAAAGTTGGGAGGCCCTCAGTCGACTTCTCCCTGGCGTACCATCGTGGGCATAGTCGCTCACGTAAAAGATTATGACCTGAGCAAAGAAGGCCGCGAGCACGTTTACTTCCCGCACTCGCAACGCGCTACCAATAGCATGTTCCTGACCGTGCGCACTGCAGGCGATCCCATGAATCTGGCAGGCGCGGTGCGTAACGAATTGCGGGCAGTAGACCCGAACCAGCCCGTTTATGAAATAGCCCCGATGGAGCAACTCGTGTATGCCTCGGTCGGCGAGCCGAGGTTTTATATGACCCTGCTCGGCATCTTTGCGGCCGTGGCTTTGATACTGGCTATGGTCGGCGTGTACGGCGTGATGAATTATTCGGTCGCCCAGCGCACACATGAAATAGGAATACGCATGGCGCTCGGAGCCGAACGAGCGGACATAATCAAGCTCGTCGTGAGGCAAGGGCTGATACTCGCATCGGCAGGTATAGTAATCGGTCTCGTCTCAAGCATAGTCCTGACCCGACTGATGGAGAGCTTGCTTTACGAAGTCAGCGCGACCGATCCCTTTACGTTTGTTGCGGTCGCGCTCGCGCTTGCGCTTGTGGCCGTGATTGCCAACCTTATCCCTGCGCGCCGGGCTACGAAGGTGGACCCGATGGTGGCGCTCCGCTATGAATGATGAATTATGAACGATGAATGATGAATGCCGGAATCCAGACTCATCATTCATCGTTTCGCGTATGTCTCATTATCGAACGGGGCGGTCCCGAAACCGACCATCGAAGGGCCGCCCTCGAAGCGATTTCTTCCATTAAATCAAGATTTAGCCTTCTCAAAAAACTATAATGTAAGTGGCACGCGGCTTGATCTATAACCGGCGAACGTCGAGGTGAATCATGAGAGATATAAAAGCAACAAAAGCGAGTTTCATCTTTACTTTATGCGCCCTGACCTTCATTGCAATCCTGTCTCTTGCGGGCGGCTCCGTTTCAGCGCGCGGGCCTCTCTGTCAGAAGGCAGACAAGCAAAAGGATATAGAGACCATACGGGAAGCTTCCACACGGTTTTCGGCCGCTTATATGAGAGGCGATATCGACGAGATGCTCTCCATATACACGGACGACGCGGTGATCTTTCCGAACGGGCGGAATATGATGCGAGGCAGAGATGAGTTGCGCAGTTACTGGACGCTCAGGCCAGGCAGGAAAATAACCTACCATAAGGCAACGCCCGTCGAGATCAGCATCGAGGGCGACACGGCTTATGATTATGGGAACTACGAGGTTCGCGGCACGCAAGAGGGGGTTGCATGGGAACCTGCCTTCGGCAAATACGTGATAGTCTGGAAGCGAACGGGCGGCTCCTGGAAGATGTATCTCGATATATGGAACGGCAATCCTGCGCCCAAGAAATAGCGACTATAAACTTATGCATCGCTTTGTATATTTCAATCAGCAGTAGAACCTCGCGTTTGAAACTTACGGGCTTATCTCCTCCTGTTTCGATGATGGATAAACCCTTCCTTCAAGGGTGCGCTTGCTAGGAGGCGCACCCTTATTTGTTTCTTGCGAACACATCCTTACACCTCCGCTCGTCACCCGCCCGCCCGGCAATATATAATCGGGCTATGACTACAGCATTGATTTACGATCCCGCTTATCTGAAGCACGATACAGGCCGCCATCCCGAAAGCGCCGACAGGCTCCGGGTTATAGTCTCCGCGCTCGAAGCCGATAGCGAATTGCAAAAGCGCGTCCGCAACGTCGCGCCGCGTCCGGCCTCGGATGAAGAGATTCAGCGTTGTCACGGCCGCCGACTTCTCGATCAAATAGAGAGCCTGTGCGAGCGCAGAGAGCGGTTCATCGATATGGACACGGTTATAAGCCCCGAATCATTCGAGGTGGCGCGGCTCGCGGCGGGGGCTACTGTGACGGGCGTTGACCTCGTGTTCGGCGGCGAGGCAGACAACGCCTTCGCATTCGTGCGCCCGCCCGGACACCACGCGACTCCGAACCGGGCTATGGGCTTCTGCCTCTTCAACAACGCGGCTATAGGCGCACGATACGCTCAGGCCAGATACGGGGCCGAGCGCGTCTTGATAATCGATTGGGACGTTCATCACGGCAACGGCTCTCAGGATATTTTCTATCGTGACCCGTCCGTTTTTTATTTCTCCACGCACCAGTCTCCGCACTATCCCGGAACAGGTTCACCGAGCGAGAGAGGCGAAGGCAAAGGCGAAGGTTATACTTTGAACATCCCCCTTCGAGCGTACACTCCCGCCAGGTCACATCGCGAAGCATTCACAGATGCGCTCAAAGAGATCGAGCGTCGCTTCCCGCCTGATTTGATAATAATCTCCGCCGGGTTCGATTCCGCGCTGAGAGACCCGCTCGGAAACCTCATGCTCGAAGACCGTGACTTTGCCGAGATGACCAAACAGGCGCTCGATATGGCAGACCGCCACTCGGACGGCCGGGTCATATCGGTGCTCGAAGGCGGCTACAACCTTGAAACGCTCGGCGAGACCGTCAGGACACATTCGGCGGCGCTCTCGTCTTGACTGTCGTTAATTGAAAGCTCGATTTATCGCGACAGCCTGCCTGCCGGTTTCTGTCTTCTGCCCGATGCTCACTTGCCTCTGTACCAGTCGACCGTGCGGCGAAGCCCTTCGTCAAAGTCGACCATTACTCTATAGCCGAGCGCTCGCTCGGCCGCTTCGATAGAGGCTTGCGAGTCGCGCACGTCGCCCGCCCGCGCGGCTTCGTGCAGAGGCTCCGTGTCGCTTCCGATTATCTCTTTCAATCTGTCGAGCAGTTCGAGCAGGGTATAGCGCCCGCCGCAGGCGACATTGAATACTCGGCCTGCAACGGCTTCGGCTTCGGCTGCGAGCAGGTTCGCTTCGACGACGTTTTCCACGTAAGTGAAATCCCGCGATTGAAGGCCGTCGCCGTAAATGGTCGGGCGGTTTCCATCGAGCAGCGCAGTGACGAATTTAGGTATGACGGCCGCATACTGAGACTCAGGATCCTGGCGCGGGCCGAATATGTTGAAGTATCGCAGCGACACGGCTTCAAATCCATAAACGTGATGGAAGACGCTTATGTAATGCTCGCCCGCAAGCTTTGAGAGCGCATAGGGCGAAAGAGGCTGAGGCCGTATGTCTTCGCTTTTGGGAAGCTCAGGGGTTTCGCCGTAAACCGAAGAACTCGACGCATAGACCACGCGCCGCACTCCGGCATCGCGCGCCGCCATGAGCACGTTCAGCGTGCCCGTGATGTTTACTTCGTGCGTTGTCAGAGGGTCGGCCACCGAACGCGGCACCGACCCGAGCGCCGCCTCGTGAAAGACCACGTCTACTCCCTCGACCGCGCGTTTTACAATTTCTAGATCTCTTATGTCTCCGCGAAAGAGTTCTACATCGCCGCCGACGGATTCGAGATTCTCTTCTTTCCCGGAACTGAAATCGTCGAGCACGCGGACGCTGTGGCCTGAGCGCACGAGCCGCTCCGATATATGGCTCCCGATGAAGCCCGCCCCGCCCGTTACCAGGTAAAGCCGTTTTTTCATCAACCCTCTATTTTTTAATCAGAAAATTTCCTATAGCCAGACAGTCAATCCCCGAACAATAGAATCCGCGCACAGCCTCGCGCGGGGTCGAGACCACAGGTTCGCCGAACAGATTGAACGATGTGTTGAGCAGCACGGGCACGCCCGCCATCTCGCCGAATTTCACGAGCAATTTCCAGAAAGAGGGATTCGTCTTGCGGCTCACGCTATGTACGCGCACGAGCCGGTCGCCAAAGACAGCAGCAGGTATGAGGTGTTGCTTTCCTTCCTTGATGCGGCTCACGCCCTGAAGAAAATCCGTCAGCGCGCTCGGCTCGAAGAACTCCTCTTCGCGCTCTTCGGGAACGGATGCCGAAAACGGGCGAAACTCTTCGCGGTGCTTGATGAACGTGTTCAGGTTGTCGCGCATGAACTCATCGACAGGCGAAGCGAGAAGACTTCGAGCGCCGAGCGTTCGCGGGCCGAACTCCATAGCTCCGCGAAACCATCCCGCTATCCTGCCCTGCGCGAGAAGGCGCGCTACTTCAGCTATCAGCTTGTCTTCGGTGAGAAAGTATTCGTAGCTGATTTTGCAATTGTCCAACACGCTCTTGATCTCTTCTTCGTCGAACTGAGGTCCGAGGAAAGCGTGCTCCATCCGGTAAACCCGCTCGGTGTTGCCCATCTCCTCGTGCCAGGCGTAGAGCGCTGCGCCTATCGAACAGCCTGCGTTGCCGGCTGCCGGTTGAACGAAGAGGCGATCGAACCCGGCTCGACGTTCTATGGCGGAATTCACCATGGAGTTGAGCGCAACGCCTCCCGCAAGGCACAGGTTCTTTTCGCCCGTGCGCTCGCGGTGGCGCGCGGCTATCTCGCATAAAACGTCTTCGACGCAAGCTTGCAGGCTGCATGCAATGTTTCGATGCCGCGCGGTGAGAGGCTCGTCCTTTGCGCGAACACTGAAACCTGCGCGCTCGAAAAAGCGAGCAGAAAGCGACGGGGTGCCTCGAAAAGAAGCGTCGAAGTAATCGAGATTCACCGCAGGCAATCCGTCTTCGCCGACGCTCAATAGGTCTCCGAACAGGTCTCGAAATTCCGGCTCGCCCGTAGGCGCGAGCCACATGACCTTGTGCCAGTCGCCCGTGTAATTGAATCCTAAAGCGGCGGTGACTGCGCTATAGACCATGCCTATGGAGTTCGGGAACGCGGCCTCGCGGTCAATCACAAGATGCGCGCCCTCGCCTCTCATAAGGGCGGTCGTGGTCATATCGCCGCGATCGTCGACTGCAATAACGGCCGAGCGCGGGAAGCCCGATGCGTAGAACGCGCTCGCCCCGTGAGAGAGGTGGTGCGCGACCTCCAGGAATCGCCCGCGACCGGACAACCTGGATTCGACGAGCCGTCTGGTTCTCAAGCGGCCCTTCAACTCGTTGAGGCTTTCGACGAAGTAGCCGGGAAACTCTTCGAGTGGAGGCGCGGCCGGAGCGGCGAAGGCGCGCGACGAATAAAAGGCTATTTCGCGGTGAAAGAGTTTGTGGGCTTCCATGTAGTAGGCCACGCAATCTATATCTTCGAGGGTGAGATTCGCGCTCTTGAGGCAAAACTCTATGGCGCGAAATGGAAGCCCCCCGGCATAGTTCATACCGATATGCCTGATGCGCGCGAGCTTTTCTTCTTCAATGGCTGCAACGACGCGGCCATCGCGCACGAGGGCGGCGGCGGCGTCTCTTTCCTGTCCCGATATTCCGAGAATGTTCATGTATGTATTCCGATTCGAATCCTCAAGTGGATACCAATACCACTCGCGGACAGCCTTTTCAAGGCATCAGCTACAACCTCGGACGAGAGCTGCCTTGACCTTTGTTAAAATCCATATTATGATGAGGCCCGTGATAAAATGACAACCACGCAAGCGCCTCGAAAGGAGCCTCTGCCATGTCGGCCATCGCTGCTTATCCCACTATCATCAAACATACTTTCAATAGCGCGATCAACCGCCGTGTAGTTGACACGGACAACCCGGCCTGCTTCAATGCCCGGCTGAATGAATTCGACCGGGGCCGGAATGACTTCGACAACCGACGATTGCAATGGCTACAGCCTGCCCCCCGGAACTCGATGCAACTTTCGAACATTTACGGAATGACATAATGGCGAATTCAAAGAAGAACTTTTTACCACCCCGTCTTATCTCTGATGACACCGATTTGGAAGAAATAAAAGCCTGCTCGGCAGATAATATACGATTCGAGGTGGTAACTGGGCTTGATAGATGGTTAGAAGCTGCATATAATCTACTTGCGGATGAGTTCGATGAAAGCGTTTTGGACCCGTATGAACGTTACGTCGAATGGTTGGAGCTAAACAGATCAGGCAAACATAGATTTCCTTTTTTGATGGTCGTCGCATATTTGCGAGTACGTGAAAATTCATACATAGCCGGTGTCATTTCAGGGAACGTCATGAGGATCGATGAATACGCAGGCAAGAACCCGCAAAGCGAAAAGCCGCCCTACATTCTCGCAATCGGTCATCAGGTAACATCGAAACCACTTCGCTCTATGGGCTTTAAAGGCGTTGGAACGAGGTTATGGAATGCTGCAATTCTAAAAGCGAGAAATTGGATTGAAGAACGTGGCGGGTCATTCTCCCTCTCTTTGCTTGAGGCTGAAGCAGACTCCATGGGTTTCTGGTATAAGCTCGGCTATTTGTGGCCGAGAGGGGTCCGCTACTGGCAACCGCCTCTGGAGTTCGATGAAGAGGGTAATTACATACATCCCGAAGTTCCTGAAAACTTATTGCTGAAACCGATCGAAGCGGAGATTCCTGAAACGATTCCGGCAACATTTCTTAAAAATATAGTTGCCACCGTCTATTACAACTGGTCTCTTGACAAGTACAAGGCGACATTATCCGACGATGCATTCCAAAAAGCGCAAAAATATGTGATGGGCGATTTATTCGACCGTTTCTGTCAAAAGATGCCATCGAAAGATCCCCTCGAACTCGTTCGCATAGAGATAAGTAAAGATCATAAACCGGCCAAACATGTGCGGACGATGGCCCTCAGTCAGGGAGTTCAACATGGTTTTGAACCGCTCCAGGCACTCGAACTAGATAAGATCAACGATTTCGATGAGATGTTGGAAGCGATGAAGAAAATGGCCTTCGGCGCAAGGACGTTGGGAAATGCTCTGGATGTTCTCTACTCTATGGTGAGCGATACCGAATGTCGCGTAGTGCTTACTCTGTCAGGCGCTGTGACGATAGCGAAATTGGATGGAATAATCGCTGAGATGATCGAACGCGGCCTCGTTCAATGTATCGTGACCACCGGCGCAGCCGTCTGTCATGGGTTTAACGCTGAAAGAGGATGCCATCATTTCAAAAATGATCGAAGCTTTCCCGATGCCTGGCTTTACGAACAGGGTTATGACCGTATTTATGACACCTTAGAACAAGAATATGCCCTTGATGAACTCGAAGACATTCTCGATTCATTGCTCTCAAAACAGCCTGACGATAAGGTTTTATGCAGTTCCGATATAGTGAATCTACTTGGCGATTACCTTTCAGAAAAAGGAGTTTACAAAGGCATTATTCAAGCCGCCCACTCTCGCAATATACCGACTTTCATCCCTGCATTTACGGACAGCGAACTGGGGCTGGATTTCGCCATCTTCAATTACAATCGCAGACAGGAGGGCCTTTCCGAGTTACGGTTCGATCCGTTTATTGATTTTGAACGATATTGTGAATTCATTCGCGGGAGCGACACCTTAGGCATAATAACGCTTGGAGGCGGGGTGCCGCGTAATTGGGCTCAACAAGTAGGTCCCTACATCGATGCCATAGAGCGTCGTAAACATGGAATTTTCCTCAATCCCGTTCGTTTCAAGTACGCGCTTCGTATATGTCCTGACCCCGACTACTGGGGCGGGCTATCGGGTTCGACATACTCGGAGGGGATTTCGTGGGGCAAAATTTCTCCGGGCGATGAAGGCGGACTTCATGCCGAAATCCTCAGCGATTTCACATTCGTATTTCCGTTTCTTATCAAAGCGTTGTTTCAAAAACTAGATAAAAACCATGAGTAAAAATATTCCGCAGGGAGTACAAGAATCCTTCGATGAGATTATTAAAAATATCAAGAACGAAGCGTATGATAAATGCGCATCGAGCGCGCTCTCCTTTTTGAAAGAATTCAAAGATGATGCTGACGCAAAAGATTATCTTCCTTATGCAAAGTATTTCAGATTTTTTTCGGAAGGTTACCGCACCTGGCAAATCAGCTATCATTATACTCGAATTCGCAATAGTTTTTATTTGGCCCGCCGCTCGATAGAGGATGCCTCCACCGAAAACACTGAGCCCGCCGAGCCTGTCGGAGAACATCATCGTATTTTAGTCGAAGCTTTTACTTACTTGAGTGACATGCTTTGCGCTTACACTCGGTGCGAGAATTCGTTTATAAACAACGATCCCTTCAGCCTCAGAAAGTATTCCAGCAAAGCTCTTGAAATAGAAAAGAGGGCACTCAATACTCTCTCTAACTTTAGTAGCGAGGATACGATTCTAAACCCTATCTGCGAATGGCTCAAAGAATACTTCAAGAAGAACCAACTGCTTCATGAAGGCTTGAATGCATGTGCGGAAATCTACTGCGATATTTTTCAGCAGCATCACGTATCCGATGAAAAGTTTCGAAGGAATATGAAGAGGGCGAAGGACTCGAACAAGGAACTGGCGAAGTTATCGGAAGAACTCTCATCGGAACTGAATGCCCACATAAGACACATTGACAAGCATTACGATAGGCTGAATAATAATGAGCAAAATAATACTTTTTTACGAGTGTCAAGGGGAAGACTGGTCCTGGCCTTATCTGCGACTGGCAACGCCGGTTCGGTTCGGAGGGTCATCGATGACATTGAAAAGTTCAAAGATGAGATAGAATCCGAGTTCGGCAAAAACGGAGTTGCAATTGAAAACTTTCGCCCTATGAAACTCCACGATATTTTCGAAACCACTTTCGGATCGAACTATTTAAAAAATATATCCTTTGATTTGCCTCGAATTCGTTTGTCCCTCTTCGACGATAAAAAATATATTTTCGATACTTCTATCAACTTGAGTGCTCTCGGCGTATGCACCGTTTTTTTCAGCCTGTCTCTGGAAAAATATAGATTATCAGTAGAAGAAATAAGAGTTCTTCAATCCTGTATTTGCCCGCATGCCGGGGAAGTAAAACTCGACCTTTCATTAGCGATTCCCGGCCAGACGGTAGAGCGGGGGAATAAAGAAGGTGGCAAAAAGTGGTTTTCCACTATTTCCAGGACACTGACCGATTTTTCCAACAGCTTACGCCGGTTTTTGCCAGGAATCGCTAATCAATCTAAAAACAATTCACACGATACAACAGCGTTTTCAAAATTCAAGCTCATGGAGAGATTAGATATCTCCGAGCTATTGGCGGAGTTGGAGTCTATAAATAAATGGCTAAAACATCCTGATTCACGCGAAATGCAAACAATTCAGACCAGGATTAAAACCCTGGAAGAAGAATTGCTCATACATAGAGACCCTGACGGTCAATTCAATACATCGAAAGTAATTGAATATGTTTCTGAAATCATTGAAGGACTCAAGTCGATTTCCCTACGCGATAATATTTCAAATGCCGACAAGGCCGCTCTGAATGGCCATATTAATAAATTAGTTTCGGTATGTAATACATATAGATATCTTTCCGACGTGGCACAGATGTATCTCGATATAATCAAGAATGTGTTTGAAAAAATTGCCGGTGACGTTGGAAGAGAATTTCCGGCAACCGACGGCGAGTATAGCGACTTCTCTCAAGACAAAAACTGGCAGCTTTGCCCGGATACAGGTTGGTATACTTACTTGTTTGCATCGTCCATAGATAAAGTGAAAGCAGATAACTCGGTTTTATTCAGTCAGGTTGATTTCGATAAACTCGCTGCCCACCCCGACATGGTTGGCTTCATAATCGAGCAACGTGAGGCAAGAGCCAGTTTCGATGACTGGCGCTTTATGAATATAAATATCCTGGAGGAAGAAAATCTGGCAAGGATTCGTTCACATTATACGGATGCATTTTACGGTTCGGAATATCAGGCTTTTCTTTATTTTCCTGATGATCCCATGTTCTTGACGGAGCAATATGAATTTACGGTGGGCCTGATGATGCGACTCAGTATTATTTTGAAACATTATAATACTCTCACACACAGATTGACTATGATGATAAGAAATGATCTCGAAGAAATCGACAGAAAAACAGGTCAATCATCCAGGCAAATGCGTAAGCTGAGAACCTATCTGCACATGATAAATAAATTACGTTCAGAGGCCGGTGAAATGACAAGTTTGGAAGCAAACGCAAGCATTTCACGCTACAAAGATCATGGCGATTTGATGAAAAAACTGGTCGACAAAATGAAACTGAATTCCATCGTTGAGTCAATCGACAGGCACTTATCAAATTTAGATGTTCTTACCAGGAATATTTTAACCAGCCTCGAAGAACAACGCGAAAAACGCCTCAATAACTTCGCTCTATTCATAACTCTGCTTTTTGCCGCGACAGCTATAAGTGTTATTGTAGAGGCTGCATTCAAATTGGATTATGTAAAAGGATCGAAAACAGATGAAGGTCTTCAGGGGCTTTTAACTATTGCTATCTGGCTTATATCAATGATAGGTATACTGATCTATTTTTTAAGAGTCAGAAATTGAATAAGCCTATAGGCAGCCTTGCAATCAATAGTGGTCGTCTAGAGAAACGATTCTGCCTTATTCACCTGTTCAGTATTATGGGAAGGCCCGGTTTTGTCGAAGGCTCACGAAGCTCCGGCGGAGGGGCATTATCAGCCACGCAATCGAGAATTTGATCCAATGTGAGAGTAGCGTAGCCAGCTTCCGAATTACGCTTTTGAACGATTTTATTATAGTCAACACATAGCTCGTCATACATTTCGACGGCGCGATACCAATTCAACGGCGCATCGATTCTTCGAAGCGCGGGAATCGCTTTTTGCTCGAAGATCGCAGACAGTTCCGGCACATGTCGAACTATAGGACACCACTCGTCGAGGAAGAAATGTACCTTTTCATCCTCCACTTCGAAGACCACAGGATATACGTCACATAGTACCACCTTCACATCCTTGATAGTGCAACGGTAGTCCGCGCTCAGAAATGGACAACCGGGTTTCAGTTTCAAAACATCTACTACGCCATAAGGAGTTATAATACCGTCGAGATATTGCTCACGAAATTCTTCTACGCTATGTCCCAGGCTCTCTGCCAGATATTCCGCTTCGCCGGGCATCAGGCTGCCGATTTTATTGATCTCGCACATGCCGCCGCATCGCTCACATATATCCCAGGTATCACCCTGGAACTCTCGATGAAAAGCTCTGAAGCTATCGGGTGATACTGATTCGAACATAAAAATCTCCTTGAATATAAGGGTTATAAAAATGACCTACGCAAACAGCGATTTCCGTAGCCCTTTAGTTTCAACCGGTGCGTCTCCCAAATGCCCGACTCAGAGGATAATAACACGACTTGTGATGTTTGGAAAATGACCGGGAAGTTGCTTAAAAGTCATTCATGAGCCAACCTTACGCAATTGTGACTTTCACCGACTTCCGACAAAGGCTGAAAGCGGAAATCGTTGTTAAGCCGCTTTTATTTTCGAGATGCTCGCTTTGTCTTTACACTGAATTTCTTCACGATATTTTCTGCCACACTGCGTCCGGTTTCAGCGCCCCCTTCCATATAGCCCTGAGCCTCGGAGCTACAATGTTCGCCGCAAAAATATATATTTCCGTTCGGTTCAAACTCCGCGCCAGAGATGGAAGTCCACTGTCCTACCTTGTAACAAGAATACTCTCCTTTCACTAATTCATCGGAGGACCAGTTTATAGGCAGGCCGCTCAAGCAGGATGATTTGAACGTAGGGAATATCTTGTCAAGTTCATCGACATAAGTTTCCGTGGCCGATGCCTCCAGGTTTCGTCCGGCCTCGCCGCCTAAAAACACCGTATAACCACCATCTCCGCTATTTCTGTTTTGCCCCTGACTGTTATCCCAACCGCTATGGACCTTTTCATTATACAAATAGCCGGCTCGTCCCTGCTTACGCCAGATTCTTGAGGATACGTTCAGCAAAAGTTTTGAACTGGCTCCGTAGCCCAGTTCCTGAATCGCTCTCATTTTTCCCGGCGTAAGCGCGACTCTGCTCAAGTCAACGCTTCTTAAAGTTGTGAATGGAATAGCTAAAATTACCACGTCTGCATCTACCTCTTTGCCTGCTCCGAAAGAAAGCCTGTAGCTGTTATTTTGCTCCCTGATGGCTTCCAATCGGCGATTGTTTTCAATTTGTCGCGGCAGCTTCTGGCGTAGGATGTCGATGAGTTGAGAGTTTCCGCCTCTGATTTTATATCTTTCATCGCTCTCGCCAAATACTTCGAAGCTGCGATCGACATCAGTCCCGATCATCGTGATAAAGTTCAACGCCGATTGATCGCCTATCTCCAATCCGAACTCACTTGTATAGGCTACGTTCAGCAAGTCATATAACCAGCCATTAATGCCCAGGCCTTTAAGGTATTCCTCGATCGAGGTGTTATCCAGCTTTTTGACCGAAGCGACTTCAGACTTGAAATTCATATCATCAGGTAAAGAGCCTGCGTGTTCCGCTATTTTTCCAGCAAAGCCTCTGAACTCTTCGATGACCTGTCTTTCGGTGTAGTGTTTGCCTTCGAAGAAATATGAATCTTTTATCAAACCCCTCGCATCAGCCAGCAAATCTATCAAACCCAATTTGAACTCTTTTGCTAATCCAAGCATGTCAGTATGCCAGCTATCGATGAACTCGCCTCCCAACTCGGCAATCAATCCGTTTCCCATCTTTTTAGTTCGAATACGTCCCCAGGAGTTAGCGGAACTTGCTTCATAAATTGTCGAGTGGAAACCTCTTTTTTTAAGTTGATAAGCGGCGTTAAGACCCGCGATGCCTGCGCCGATGATCGCAATTCCAGGTTGTGCGGATGCGGCCTGCATTTCCCTGAAAGGAGATAACATCAATGCGCTCGCTGTCGCCGCGCCAAGCGTTCGGGTGACAAACTGCCGTCTGGTGTAAAGGCTTCTTTCTTTCTTCTCTTCGAGGTCGTCGGCAAACATCTCTCCCCTGGTTTCGATTATCAATGCACTGCTGAAAGCCTTTTGCAAAAAATGCATTAAAGGGGTTCTGGGTTTTCTCATAGGTAGCTCTACGTCAAATCGCGGTCAGTGAGACCACCTCGCAATCAGTAGTTTCAAGGCTCTCGACGGCCTTCCCCGCCGCCTCTCGGACTTCCATGTAAAACTACAGCGCATGATCGCCACTGCTCTCCGTTTTTCTGTCTTTGCGGGTGAAAACATTTCTTGCTCTCATTCGATTAGACCTGTCGGCTTATGCAGCCGTCGTCAATTCCTCAATCAAAACGAATCGTCATCACGGCGTGCTCTCGCTTTCGGATCTTTCTGAAGAGGTTTCCTATGCGTTTCCAAATGCCGTACTTCCGCGTGAGGAGTTTATGGCCCAGTTCTGCTTCCGCGCCGTCAACGATTGTGGCTTTGGCTTCGACCCACTCGCCTTTCGGACGACCGCGCGCGCTGCAAGGAACCACGCGCACGCGCGGGTTATTACGGATTCGCTTGACCTTTCCCGCATCAGCGAGCGAGTAGACGTAAAACACGCCATCCTCTTCGGCAAACCACACGGGCGTCTGCACAGCACGGCCGTTCTTTCTATAGGATTCGAGGTTGATATACTTTTGATTTGCGAATTGCGCCAGCTTATCATCGCTCATTACGACCACCTCACCGGAGCAGTCAAACTCATGCTCAGAAAATTACTCAATGACTTGCATGATAGCCTTTTTACAAAAATCTTCCACCGTTGGCGGCCTGGCTCGCAAGGTGCGTGAAGTGTTCGACGAGCGGAGATGCGTTTGTAAAGACGCCTCCCTGCGTCATTGAACGACTTTGATGGTTGCGATGTTCGAACGACCGCCGTCCGGGTTGCGCGCCTGAATTTCCAGCCTGCCCGGACTTGTCCTCATCTCCGCCGGTATGCGGGCGGTCAATCGGGTCTCGCTTATGAAATCGGTCGGCACTTCCTGCTCACCTACCAGTAGAACTATGCCCGACTTGAATGACAGGCCGCCGATGGCAAGCTCGATAGCAGCGCTTCCGACCTTTATCTTCCTCGGCACTCGCGTCAATAGAGGGCCGTTTTCCACGACGAGCGCAACGCCTTCGGACTCGTTGCCGTCGGCATTCAGCACGCGCACTTCGAGCGTGGCCAGCCTCTCAAAAAATCTGTCAGGCACGACGGCGACCAGCAAATCGCGGGCGATGAAGATGGTCTCAACCGCCTCGCCTTCGACCGTGACACGCGCGCCCCGCTGAAACCTTTCTCCGACAATCGTAATTTCGAAATCCTTTGCGCCGGTGCCGGTCTTCTGCGGCGTGATCGAAGCTATGCGCGGCGGGTCTTCGAAGATCAAAAACTTCACGTTGCGCGACAACTCACCTTTCGGATTTCGCGCTCGCACATCTACCGCTCCGCCTCCTGAGATAAGACCGGCGCTCACCCGCGCTTCCAGTTCAGTGCCCGACAGCCGCGTGGTCTCAAGCAGCGCATCTCCGAAGAGAAGCTCCGCGCCCGGCAGGAAGTTCGCTCCCGTTACCATGAGCGTAAACTCGGACGATCCGGCGCGGATGCTTGCGGGCGCAATCGCGCTTATAGAGGGTTTGATCGTGAAAGGTTCGCCGGTCGCTTTCGCTCCGGGCGAAAATATCAATTTCGCGCCCGCAGCAACGGTTGCGTGACGCGCGAAGTCCGCGCCGTTTACGTCTGGATTGCGATTTATCGCTTGATCGGCGTTGCCGAAAGCGGCGTCGAACGTTATCTCTTGAACTGTGTTGCCCGCAGAATCTTCAAGCCTGATCGTATCGCCTCCATTATCGAGTGAGAGACCGCCCGAAGAGGCCGTGAACATGAGAGCGTTTTCGGAGGCGTTGCCGAAATTGCCCTTCGGGGTGCCGCCGCCAAAGACCACCACCGCTTCAAAGGGCGGGATGACGGTCCCCGACGGGAAGACGTGCCGCTGTGCTACTGAATCGAACAGCTTGTAGCCCGAAATGTCTATAGGCTGGTCGGTGCGATTTACGATCTCTATGAATTCATCCTGAGAGGCGCTGCGCGTGCCGTCACCGTTTGCGTCGCCCGCTGCCCCGCCCGCCGGGTCGGCCATATACTCGTTGATGATGAGCGGGTCACGGATGAAGACCTTGAAAGTCCTTATGTTCGAGACGCCTGTGTCGGGATTGACGGCTGTGAGCGAAACATCTCCCGGACTCTGAAGAAAACGGGCGGGCAGGTCTGCTTCCAATCGTTCGCTCGTGATGAACTCGGTGACGAGAGCCGATACGAACCTGCCTCTTTCGGTGATATGCACAACGGCTCCGGGCTGGAACTTTTCTCCCGTGATCGTGATGGTCAGATCACCCGCGCCTGCCGGCGCGCTCTCAGGCTCTATTGCGTGTATGAGCGGCGCGACGGGCAAGACGCGAAACACCGCTTCGTTCGAGATCGCCCCTTCAGTGTTCACAACCGTAACCGCTCGCAGCCCGACATCGATTATGAGCGCGGCGGGAACCTCGGCGCGCAATTCCTGAGATGAAATGCGAACGGTCTCAAGTGGGGTATGATCGAGTATCACCATCGCGCTCTCGCGGAAGTTTTCGCCACGGACTACGAGCGTGAAGCCGGGGCCGAAAGCTGTGACCTCAGCGGGCGATATAGACGTTATGCGCGCTTCGGGGAGCAGGACTTCGAATGCGCGTTCGGCGGACTGCTGCCCGTCGGCATTGCGAATACGGACGCGGCGAAAGCCGGTCGTGGCGGTGAACCCGACGGGCACAGTCGCTCTCAGTTCGCGCTCCGATATAAAAACGGTGGCGATCTCAGTGTCTTCTATCAGGATGACCGACGACTGTGTGAAATTCTCTCCGAGCGCGAACATCAGGAAGCTGTTTCCTATAAGCACCCTCGTCGGGCGGATGGAGCGAAGTACCGGCGCAGGAGGGATAACAGTCAGCGTCACGATGTTCGAGCGATTGCCTCCCGCATTGCGCACCTCTACCGCGTGGTCCCCGATCACAGAAGTCACACTCTCCGGCACCATCGCTGTGAGTGTACCCGCGTTCACGAAATCGGTTGCAACGGGCGTTGAATCGATGAAGACGGTCGACGCAAGCTCGAAGCCGCTCCCTTCCACTGAAAGGTCGAACGGGGCGGTTTCAAACAGCACGCTATCGGGAGTGATACCGGTAATGCGCGGACCCGTGGTGAAGGGCGCTCCGCTCGTGCGCAGGCCGGGCGAAAACAGTGAACCGCCGCTGTCTTCTATCGTCGAGTGCGGCGCGAAAGTCGTGCCTAGAATGTCGGGGTTGCGATTGATCGATTGATTGGCGTTGCCCTCGACAGAGCCGAAGACGATCTCTTCAACGATGCCGCCCACGCCGTCTTTGAGCGTAATCGTGTCTCCGCCGTTGTTAAGCGATAAAGATGCTGTGAATACGAGACCGTTCAACGCCGCATTGCCGAATTCGCCTGTAGGCGTGCCGCCACCGAATATAATGGCGACTTCTCCGGCAGGAATGATCGTGTTGAATGGAAAGGTGAATCGCACCTGCGCGGCGTCGCTTATAGAGAAGCCTCCAACATCTATGGGAGCGTCGGTGCGATTTACTACCTCTATGAATTCATCCTGAGCCGAATTGCGTATGCCGTCGCCGTTCGCATCGCCTGCAATTCCATCGGGCGGGTCAGCCAGATACTCGTTTATGCCTATCTCGCTCAGGACGGTGAACGTGACTTCGTTGGATAGAGTCGAGTCGGGATTTTGGACTACAAGTTGGTGCGCGCCCGGCGCGGCAGTAACGGATGCGGGGATGTCCGCATTGAGTTCGTTCTCGCTTACGAAGTTCGTGTTTATAGGGACACTGTCGAGGAGGGCTTGCGAGGCGGCTTGAAAATTTTCACCCGCGATCATCACCGTCACCGGGCCGCTTCCTGCGACGACCGCGTTCGGCGAGATCGAGTTTATCAAGGGGTCGTCGCTCACAAAGGGACGGCCGTTCACGCGCGCGCCCGGCGAAAAGAGTCTTCCCCCGCTCCCATCGGCCGTCATGTGCGGAACGAAGTCGCCCGTAATATCGGGGCTGCGAGTGATCGATTGATTGGCATTGCCTTCGGCCGAACCATACATGATTTCTGCCACGATATTGCCGCCCACGCCATCTCTGATCGTGATGGTATCGCCGCCGTTGGTTAGTGCAAGACCCTGCCCGCCGATTGCGAAGACGAGGCCGTTAGCAGTTGCGTTGCCGAAATCGCCCGTAGGCGTGCCGCCGCCGAAGACGACCGTCGCTTCGCCCGCCGGGATTATCTTGTCAGACGGAAACATGAATCGCATATTTAGGGCGTCGCTTATGGTGAAGCCGCTTATATCGATGGGCGTCGAGCCGGCATTGACCAGTTCCACGAATTCATCTTGCGTGGAACTCGGTACGCCGTCGCCGTTTGCATCGCCTGCGGGTCCGGTGGGCGGGTCAGCGAGGTACTCGTTGATGATGAGCGTGCCGACCTGTAGAAGCGGCAGAGGGTTCGGGTTGCCAGCCGCGTTCTCGAAGAGACCGTCGCGCGAGGCAGCCCCGTCTCCGAACATGGCGAACGGAAACCAGAGACAAAGCAGGAAGACAATCTTTCTTTGCATCTCTTCATGCTCCCGGCGCGGATGTGATATTTCATCCGGCATTCTAAATCGAGCGGAACCGGATTGGCGAGTCGAAAAGGGATTTTTGCGCCTTCTCGTTTCTTGTGTCAGGGGCGTCTCGCCCCTGTGTGCATCCCTTCACGGACAAGATGTCCGTGCCACATCAGAAAGCTCCCTCAACTGCTGTAGAGCGATCCCTTTGGCAATTTGCATTCGAACTCAGGCGTATTTTTTCCTTACTCCTGTTTTTGAGTGACGGCATCATAGAACTCGACCCGACGGTCTGCAATGCGGTCTATCTCATAAGCGCCCGCCACCTTGATTATGCGATTGTTGTTGGACTCCTGAAAATCTATCTGAGCGAAGAGTATCTCTTCTCTCTCTCCGCTCGCTTCGGCAAGCGTATCGCCGTTGTAGTCCACGATCTTGCTCCTGCCTATGAAGCGCCAGCCGCGCTCAACGCCCACGCGGTTCGCCGCAGCGAAGTTCACGTGATTCTCCAGCGCCCGCGTGTTGATGACGAACTCAGGATTGCGCCACGCTCCCGCAGGCCAGTTCGTCGCAAGCACGATCAACTCTGCGCCGAGGAGTTTGAGTGTGCGCGAGCCTTCAGGGAAGCTCATGTCATAACAAATATTCATGCCCACTCTGCCTGCGGGAAGGTTGTGAACGGCAAAGGGTTTGTCTCCGGGCGTGACGAAGCGGTCGACTCCGATATAAGGGATATGCGCTTTGCGATAGACCGCGACGGGACCGTCCGGCCCGACGAGCATCGCCGCGTTATAGAAGTTCGAAGCATCGCTTTCGATAAATCCCGCGATGGCGTAAACGTCCGTCGAGCGGCAGGCTTCGGCTATGGTTGCTGCCGACGGCCCGTCAAACGGCTCGGCAAACGGCTTGGCTTCTTCGAGAGAGTCGAAGCAATATCCGGTCAGCGCGCATTCGGGAAAGATGACGAGGCGGGCCGACCCTTCGGCAGCGGAACGAATGCCATCTACGATCTTCCGGCGATTCGCTTCCGTGTTGCCTATTTCGCAATCCATCTGCACGCAGGCTGTGGTTGTCTTTGCCATTATGGTCCTCTATAAATGGTTTCGATCTCCTGACGAAGGAATCCTATCACAAAAGCGCCGCCGAGTTGTAAGCGAAGCCGAGAGGCTTGCAGCGTGAATGGCAGTGATGGGTGTTTTATTCCCATCACAGAAAGATATTTCAACAATATCCCTCTAACCGGCGGAACCGCTTCCCCGGACCCACGCGGCGATGCGACGTATGCCTTCTTCGATCAGGGCGGGGTCGATTGAAAAGGACAATCTCAGATAGCCCTCGCCCTCGGAGCCGAACGCCGAACCCGGCACCGTTATGACGCGCTCATCGAGAAGGGCGAGCGCCACCTCTTCCGAAGGGCCGAATCGCGATACGTCCAGCATCACGTAGAACGCGCCTTCACCGGCGACATAGGGCAGTCCGAGGTCGCGGCTTAGAGCTTGGGCCATACGGTCGCGGCGATGTCGGAGTTCGTCTCGCATTGCGGCGGTTGCATCGCGCCCTTCATTGGTGAATGCGGCGAGCGCGGCTTTCTGAGAGATGGCTGACGCGCAGGTCGAAATGTATTGATGCATGACTGTGACCTGTCGAATCACGTCTTCCGGCCCGACCGCCCAGCCGAGTCGCCATCCCGTCATGCTCATCATCTTCGACAGCCCGGAAATTATTATCGTCCGGTCATAGAACTCGGCTATCGAAGCGGGTCGCCGGTCGAAATAAAGCTCGCGGTATATCTCGTCCGACACCGCGTAAGCGTTCGTATCCGCGAGGCATCGGGCTATGAACCGGAGGTCGCCCGGTTCTATCACGCGCCCGGTCGGATTCGAAGGCGAGAGCACGAAGACGAGTTTTGTCTTATCCGTCAACGAAGCGCGGAAGCTATCGCGGTCGAAAGCGAATCCGCGCGCGGCGGGCAGACGATAGCGGGACACTTCGACCCCTGCTATTGCGGCGAGCGCAGGATAAGCCAGATAGCCTGGGTCGGGAAGGAGCATTTCATCGCCCGGCCCTGCCAGGGTCATCACGACTGCAAAGAGCGCCTCGGCAGAGCCGTTTGTCACGCATACGGAATCGGCAGTAAGCGGCGCGGCAAGTCCCTCGTTGTGATAGCGAGCTATAGATTCGCGCAAAGCGGCGATGCCTGCGTTAGAGGTGTAACCGTTTTTTTCTTCTTCGATGGCGCGGATGGCTGCGCGGCGGACGACTTCAGGGGTTTCGAAATCCGGCTCGCCCAATCCCATATTGATGGAGCCGGGCGGCGCGCTTTCATAAAGCCTGCGTATCACGCTCTTTCTTATGTTCTTGAATCTTTCAGCCGGTGTGAAGCTCATGATCGAAGTTTCAGATAATGCTTTCGAGTCGTTCAACAATCAGTGAAGATGTTGACTCTCTCATCATAAAGACAAGGATGTATGCTGGCGCAACCAGGCATCGATCTCATCCACTCCGCAACGGTCGGATTCAACGGCCAGTACCATTCCAATAATTTCTTCGGTTGAGGCAATCAACTCCTTGCCATTACGAAAAAGGAATTCTTCGACTATCGCGGTCGCCGTTCGTTTATTACCGCCGACCCAGGGATGATTTTTTATCATACCGAAACATAATGTGGCGGCTTGGCGGATGAGGTCTGCGCCTTCGTAAATGGCAGCCTGTTGCGGGCGAGCTAATGTCGATTCGATCAAAGCGCGATCAAAAACGCCGAACCGCTTCTCGCCTGAAAGATGCATTAACTCGATGTGAATGAGAACGGCTTCAATGTAAGAGATATAATTCGTCTCTTCAATCGCCAAGTCTCTTCATCTCCTCGAAAGCTTCTTTGAACTTTTCGTGAATCTGACGCACTCTCTCTTTAAGCTCCGGCGAAGGAGGAGGAAGAATCTCCACCTCGATGGTTCCTTCTTTCGCATAAAGCGCGACAAGCGATCCTTCGGCAACGCCCAGTGTTTCAGCCATCTCCGGCGGAACTTCGACAATCCAACCCCGGTCAGTCTTTTGAGGGGTTAGTAATCCAGACATGGTTTGTCTCCTTCTCTATATACTCTGCGCGGCATGGATTGAAACTTTTCATCAAGCTCACCGCCAGGCGATTTTATTTGGAGTGCGGCGGCCCGGACAAGAAAGAAATCTTTAGCCGCTTTCCCCTCGTGAAAACCCGATGTCGCAGCCAAAGCGCCGCC
>JAKEHD010000289.1 GCA_022615215.1 Blastocatellia bacterium | reverse complement strand
TTTGTTTGGTAGAGGAAGTATAGATCGATTCGGTGGGAGAATGATCGAGATCAATCAAGTGATGACAGCACACATCTGCGCGTAGCGCTTAGTTCAACGGTAGTTGGGAGATCGTTAAAATCCTGCCTATGTACCTGACATTTCAAACAAATCCCACAGCCGACAGAATGAATACATTTATTGTTGCGGGCGAGTTAAAATCCTTCCTGGCAGTAGGCTGGACTTTAACCATCCACCGATTTCCATCGGTGGGATTCGACAAAAAGGAGCGCCCTGTTTGTAGGCTGGACTTTAACCATCCACCGATTTCCATCGGTGGGATTCGAGAAGAGGGAATCCCGGCTGAAGTAGGTAAGAGTTTCAAAAGGAAGACTTTCTCGTTACTGCGATCTTTTCTCCTCAAGTACCACCAACTGCCGCCTGTGTTAGGCTTCCCTTTCAACTATGCACCGACTTTCTGGAACCGCACCCCAGTGAATATGCTTTCATCCTTCATCCCTCATCCTTCATCCTTGCACATTGCGCCCCCTGCCTGACGGTAGTTATACTTTTCGCCCGAATCAGGAGGAAATCTATGGGTCGGAATTCTCTCGAAAAATTTGTCATCGTAGTCGTCTCTTTCGTCATCGCTTTCGGTTCGCTGCTCCCTGTCGCGCAAGGCCAGTCGGACAAAAAGAACGGCGAACGCTCTCTTCGCGGATACACCGCTTCAAACGCCAAAAGCCAGATCGAATGGGAAGAAAAGATGCGCGCCCTTCCCAAACCCGATCTCCTGCGGGAGTACATGAAGCATCTTTCAGCCGAACCCCATCACGTAGGCTCGGCCTATGGCAGGCAGAACGCCGAGTGGATGCGCGACAAGTTTCGCTCGTGGGGATTCAAAGCGGAAATCGAAGAGTTCGACGTGTTGTTCCCGACGCCTAAGGAGCGACTGCTTGAGATGATCGAACCCGAAAGGTTTCGCGCTCAGTTGAAAGAGCCTGCCCTGACCGAAGACCCTGACTCCGGCGATGAAAATCAATTGCCGTCTTACAACGCTTTCTCGGCCGACGGCGACGTGACGGGCCAGCTTGTTTATGTCAACTACGGGGTGCCTGCCGATTACGAAGTGCTGGAAAAGATGGGCGTCGACGTAAAAGGCAAAATCGTCATCGCGCGCTACGGCGCAAGCTGGCGCGGCATAAAACCGAAAGTGGCTTACGAGCACGGCGCGATAGGATGTTTGATATATTCAGACCCGCGAGACGACGGATACTTTCAAGGGGACGTTTATCCCGCAGGCCCTTACCGCCCTGAGCGCGGAGTGCAGCGCGGTTCGGTCATGGATATGCCCGTTCATCCCGGCGACCCGCTCACTCCCGGATGGGGCGCGGTCAAGGGCGCGCGCCGCCTCCCGCGTGAAGAGGCCAAAGTCATAATGAAGATACCTGTGCTGCCCATCTCTTACGCGGACGCGCTGCCCCTTTTGAAAGCCCTCGGCGGGCCGGTAGTTCCCCAGCCCTGGCGCGGCGCGCTCCCCATCACATATCACGTAGGGCCGGGACCGGCGCGCGTGCGATTGAAGCTCTCGTTCGACTGGTCGCTACAGACGCTCTACAACGTGATCGCCCGGATAGAGGGGAACGCTTATCCCGACGAATGGATAGTCTACGGCAATCACCACGACGCGTGGGTCAACGGCGCGACAGACCCGATAAGCGGCATGGTGACTGTGATGGAAGCGGGACGCGCGATGGGCGAATCGCTCCGTCAGGGGTGGCGGCCTAAGCGGACGATAATACTCTGCGCGTGGGACGGCGAAGAGCCTGCCCTGCTCGGCTCGACCGAATGGGCCGAAACTCATGCGGAAGAACTCAAACAGAAGGCGGTCGTTTATTTGAACTCAGACAGCACGGGCAAGGGCTGGATCCAGATGGGCGGCTCTCACAGTCTGGAGCGATTCATCAACGAAGTGGCGCGCGATATTTCCGACCCGAAAAGAAATAAGTCGCTTTGGGCTGCTCTCAAGGACCGTCGAATCGAGCAGGCCGCCGAGCGTGAAGAGAAGAGAAAAATCGAAGCCCGCTCAGACCTCGCGATAAGCGCACTCGGGTCGGGGTCGGACTACACGCCGTTCATTCAGCATCTTGGCATCGCGTCGCTGAACACCGGATTTGGCGGCGAAGGGGGCGGAGGCGTCTATCATTCGGCTTATGATTCGTTCGCCTGGTACACGAAATTTTCCGACACGACGTTCGAGTACGGGCGGGCGCTTTCGCAGTTCAACGGCACAATCGTCATGAGGCTCGCGGGCGCGGATGTGCTGCCGTTTGAGTTCACGAATCTGGCTGAAACCGTGAACGGCTACATCGAAGAGATAGAGCGACTTGAAAAGATAGCCGGAGCGCCGAAAGCCGTAGACTTTGCGTCCTTGAAATCCGCCGCGCGCGCGCTTGATCAGAGCGCCCGCCGATATGAAGAAGCCCTTCGCAAAGCGAGCGCAAAAAATTTCGAGCAGGTGAAGCAGGTGAAGGCGCTCAATGAGTTGCTTTACAAATCGGAGCGACAACTCACAAACGAGCAGGGTCTCCCGCGCCGCCCCTGGTTCAAGCATCAGATTTATGCGCCGGGCTTTTACACAGGCTACGGCGTGAAGACAATCCCCGGCGTGCGCGAAGCCATAGAGCAGAAGAACTGGGACGAGGTCGACCCTCAAATGAAAAACGTGAGCGCCGCACTCAGCGCGCTCGCATCTCAGATAGACAAAGCGACACGATTGCTCGAAGGGAAGTAGGGCGGGCGAAATTCGTAAATGGAGATTGGATGTATACTGCGCGCGGGGTAAAGTGACAGTTTTTCCTGGGAGCGCAGGCATCCTGCCTGCAAGCGGCGCGCGCATTTAGGGGATTGAGGGAAACCCTCAACTCATGCCGGGCGCAGTATAAAGCATCATTAGCCGGATGTGCTACTGGAAACTTCAATGGAATCGCAGATTATAGAACTTCTGGGACGGAATCGTCTCATTGATGAACTTCTTCGCGCAGGTCTCGAAGTTGCGCTTCCAATCCGAGATCGAGGAATTGATCTCATCGCTTATGCCGACCTCGGACCACGAATCATGCAGTTTTCTGCTGTACCTATTCAGATGAAAGCATGCTCCGAATGTACATTCAGTCTCGATGCAAAGTACGCGAAGTTTCCGAACCTCCTAATCGCCCACATCTGGCATATTGATTCGCCGCAAGATGAAGTCACATTTGCTATGAAATACGACGAGGCACTAGTCATTGCCGATGCAATGGGATGGACAAAGACGGCATCATGGAAAAAAGGCTATTATACAAATACCCATCCAGGCTCGAAGCTTCGCGACCTTCTGGAACAGCACCGAATGAATGCCGAAAAGTGGCGGCAAAAGGTGCTTGGCGCTGTCCACACCGTTGACTAACTTGCTGTACGCAGCGTAGTCGCAAATTACGCTGCACAGTATAAGCAAATTCCAGAGCATCAGATGATCAAACGGATCAAAATCGAAGGCTATAAATCGCTCGAAGATGTAGAGGTCGAGCTTGCGCCGCTCTCGGTTCTCGTCGGGCCGAATGCCGCAGGCAAGAGCAATTTTTTAGACGCGCTGCAACTTCTATCCAGGGCCGCGACCAGCCGAACTTTGAAAGAGGCTTTCGAGCCGCCTTATCGGGGGTCTCCTCTCGAATCATTTACCTTCGGGCCTGACGGCGTCACAGGGCTGCTTGCGCAAGAGACCGCATCGCTCAATATAGAGGTAGACATAGAGCTTTCCCCTGCGGTCATCAATGCGGTCAACCGGCAAATCCGCGAGATGAAGAAGACAAAGAACGGGCGGGCGAATTCCGGCGACAAAAGTCCTTCTTATGTCCGCGAACCCTATCTGCGCTATCGAATCGAAATCGAGATACGGCCGAAGTCAGGCATCCTCTGCGTGGCGGACGAGTACCTTGCGGCGCTCAACTCCAAAGGCGAGCCGAGCGGCAAGCGCCGCCCGTTTCTGGAGCGAGTGAAAAATCGTTTGCACCTGCGCCTGGAAGGGCAGGCGCATCCGACCTACTACGAACGATACCTCGACCGCAGCATTCTCTCTTTGCCGATGTATCCGCCTCATTACCCACATCTGGTCGCCATGCGTCAGGAGATGGCCAGTTGGTTCTTTTTCTACTTCGAGCCGCGAGAGCGTATGCGCGCCCCGAACTCTGTCAAAGAGGTGCGCCACATCGGATTGATGGGCGAGGAGCTTGCGTCGTTCCTCAATACTCTGCGCGCACTCGACGAACCGCAATTCAAGGCCGTAGAAAAAGCATTGCACATGATAGTTCCGTCTGTAACGGGCATAGATGTCGGCGTGAACAACCTGGGCGAGGTCGAGCTAAAACTGTTGGAAGGCAAGACCCCAATCCCGGCGCGCGTTTTGTCCGAAGGCACGTTGCGCATCTTAGGGTTGTTGGCGCTGGGCGGCGCTAAAGAACCTACTGCATTGCTGGGATTCGAAGAGCCTGAGAACGGCGTACATCCACGCCGCCTCTCGCTGATAGCCGAGATGCTGAAGACCCGCGCGCGTGGCGGCAATACTCAGTTGATTGTAACGACACACTCGCCTGTTTTGCTCGACTTCATTTCTGTTGAGAGCCTCTTTGTTTGCCGCAGAGAGCAAGGGCGCACTCGAATCGAACCGCTCTCCACGAAACCTTTGTGGAAAGACCACGATATTGATAAAGCATTGAATGCCGAGGATGGCATACCGGTTTCCGAGCGCATTTTGCGAGGGGATTTCGATGCGTAAAGTCATCCTCTTTGTCGAAGATTTCGGGCACGAAGAATTTTTGAAAGCTTTGCTCGACAGGCTGGCTGAGGAATACGAGATGCAAATAGAGATCATCCCCCGCAGCGTGCGCGGCGGGCACGGCAAAGTGATCGCGGAACTTCAGGAGTATCTGCGCGACCTGGAGATCGGCAATCAGGAATTGCCCGATCTTCTCGTCGTTGCGACCGATGGCAATTGCAAAGGCCATCAGGAACGCAAACAGGAAATCACTGAAGAAGCGGCCGACCTGTTCAAGGACTTGCTCGTATGCGCGATACCCGATCCGCATATCGAGCGATGGCTGCTTCTCGATTCATCGGCATTCAAAGAGGTTTTAGGTAGGGGATGCGACGCCCCTGATTATAAGTGCGAGCGCGACCGCTACAAGGGCCTGCTCATCGAAGCCATTCAGCAGGCCGGTATTTCACCTCTGGTAGGTGGTATCGAACACGCGGCAGACATTGTGAAGCAGATGGACTTGCAACGTATGGAGCGGGCGGATGATTCGCTTGGAAAGCTGTTGAAAGACCTGCGCCACAAACTCAATCAGTGGAGCCGAACCTGAAGTGGGCACCTCTCTTCATGTCAAAGAGAGGCGCGATCAAATCGGAGAGGGCGATTGACAGAGCAGATGTTCTTTTGTAACCATAAACCGTTGGAGATTGGAGCGATGGATGAGTTACGTGAGCTATCGGTTTGAATGGGATGATAATAAAGCCAGATCAAATCAAATCGAGCACGGAGTCACCTTTGATGAGGCAAGCACAGTCTTCGATGATTCATTAGCCAGAATATTTGACGATGAGGAACATTCCATAGATGAAAGGCGAGAGATCATCATCGGGCACTCTGTGAATAATCGGTTGCTCCTGGTCTGTTTCACAGAACGACCCAAAGAAATTATCCGCATTATCAGTGCGCGAATGCCGACAAGGAAAGAACGGAAGGATTATGAAGAAAACGTCGAGTTCTAAATCTCGCAGCAATGAATCTGAAGATATGCTGTCGGAGTACGACTTTGACTATAGCAAGGCCAAGCCAAATAGATTTGCTGGTCGGATAAGTAAAGAACGACTTGTAGTACTTCTCGACCCGGAAGTCTCGCAGGTTTTCACTACTCCCGAATCAGTAAACACTGTTCTTCGTGCCCTGGTTGCGGCTTTACCCAAAAGCGCAAAAAGGAAAGCTAAGGACAAGTAGCCTGCGGCCAGGCCACGCCTGACTCTCACGTTCAGACGAGCGCGGGAACACTAATCCTCATCGTTATACTATTGCTATTCCCCCACCGTCTGAACGTGAGAGTCAGATGATCTTCCCTGTACCCTCGAACTGTGCATTCGTACCTGAAAACATTTTCTTGAAATCTATATTTCGGCTGTAGACAACGGAAGAAACAGCAACCCGACGAGATCTATGATGATCTCCTTGGAACGGCATCCATCCGCGCCGCCTCTCGCTGATAGCCGACACGGCTGAAGTCCCGCGCGCGAGATGGTGATACCCGGCTTATCGTGACGACACACTCGCCGATTTTGCCCGACCTTATTCCCTTTGAAAACTTGTACGTTTGCCGTAGAGAGCAAGGGCGCACTCGAATCGAACCTTTTTCCACGAGACCCTTGTGTACTGATGAAGCAGATGAAGCCCGGACAATATGGTAGCGATTGACCGCTACCCGAAGAGCGCGATATTGTAAACGCCATCAACCCCGCTACGAGCAGGGCTTCACGAGTGTAAAGAGAGGACAAAGCTTATGCAAAAAATTTTTATTCGATGTCTTGCGTTGATACTGTTGCCGTTCGTCGGTTTCGCAGCCCGGCCGGGTCTCAATGATCCGATTCAAACTAAAAGCCCTGTCCCGTCTCTGCGCGAGCAGGCCGAGATTCAGCAGCATTGGTTGAAGCTCCGGCTTGAGCGCGTGCTCCCGCCCCTTATGCGAAAGCACGGCGTTCAGATGTGGCTCGTGATATGCCGCGAGTACAACGAAGACCCCGTATTTTTTTCGCTCGTCTCTCCTACGATGTTCGCCGCGCGCAGGCGCACCATCTATGTCTTTTATGATCGCGGCGAAGAGTTGGGAGTCGAACGCCTCGCGCTCGGCGGCGGATCGAACGGCGGCCTTTATACCGTCTACAGAGACCCCGAAGTCGAAAACCGCGAACTCTATGGCGAGGGGCAATGGGTCTTGCTCAAGAAGCTGATCGAGCAGCGCAACCCTGCGACTATCGCCGTCAACATATCGCACACGCACGCTTTCGCAGACGGTCTCTCGGCCGCCGAACGAGAAAAGCTCGAAGCCGCGCTCGGTCCCGAACTCATCAAGCGATTCGTGCGCGCGGAAAGCCTAGCCCTCGAATACGTCTCGATAAGATTGCCTGAGATGCTGCCCACCTACAAAAAGATGATGGAGACTGTTCACAGCCTCATCGGCCGCGCTTTTTCAAACGAAGTCATCACGCCGGGCAAGACGACGGATCAGGATGTTGTATGGTGGCTGCGCCAGGAGGTATACGACCTCGGACTCGGCACATGGTTTCAACCATCGGTGCGGGTTCAAAAACCGGGCAAAGCGGGAGTGAACCTGCTCGCAGAAAACGCGCCCGTAGTGATCGAACGCGGCGACGTGTTGCATGTCGATTTCGGCATAACGGCCATGCGGTTGAACACTGACACTCAGCACATGGGATATGTGCTGCGCGAAGGCGAACCGGATGTGCCTGCGGGGATAAAACGCGCGCTCGCAAACGCCAACAGGCTTCAGGATCTGCTGATGGAGCGGATGCGCACCGGAAGGTCGGGCAATGAGGTGTTGGCCGATACGCTCGCCGCTATGAAAGCCGCAGGGATAAAGGGATCGATCTATACGCACCCGTTAGGCGATCACGGACACGGGGCGGGACCGCTCATAGGCTTGTGGGACCGACAGCAAGGCGTCCCCGGTCGCGGCGATGTTCTCGTGCTGCCCAACACATGGTTTTCGATAGAGCTTGCCGCAACGACGGCTGTGCCCGAATGGGGCGGGAAGGAACTATGGGTCGGCCAGGAAGAAGACGCTTTCATAGACGAGCAGGGGCGCATCTCATGGGTACACAAGCGGCAGACCGAATATCATCTTGTTAAATGATGGGCATGCATTCATGTAAGGGTGGCCCTCTGTGGCCACCCCTCGTTGGATGCCATCAAGGGGCGACCACAGAGGGTCGCCCGTACATGTCAAACTGAGCATTATCTGCTGTAGTAGACCTGAAGGTCTTTTTCGCCCGTGATGCGCCAGCGCCCTCCGACTCTCACAAACCACAGCATCTGCTGAACCGAGCCTGAGAGTTGTCCCCCGCCGCTGAACTCGTAAGTTTTATCGAAAGTGGCGTTGGCGCGTATCCCGGAAGAGTCGACCGATATCCGAATGTTCGTTATCTGAACGTCGAGCCTCGAATAACGCGCGTAGGCGCGCTCGCGATCCGCACGCACGAGATTTCGGCTCACCGATTTGCGGTTGTAATATGTGTCGAGCACGGGCGCGTAATAGCTTATATGCGCGTCGAGGTCGTGCGCCCTCGTAGCCGCCGCCCAGCCTTCTATCGTGTCCAGGACTTCGGCTTGCAGGGAAGATGTATCGGTCGAGCTTGCTGCTCGGCTCTCTGCTGCGCGAATCAAACTCACATTGGCTCGGTCTGCGGCCGTAAGCAGCGAGTCGTTATAATTGCTGTTGCGTCTGTACCAGGGCTGATTGTCGAAGAAACGCTGAAGCGCGGGCGTCTCGAACGAGCGTCCGTGACGGGCATAAACTATATTGCGAAGCACGCGAAGCTCGTTCGCCGACAACCCTGCGAGGTCGTCTTCGCTCAGGCGGACGCCCCGCACTATCTTATCTATGACGGCTGGCACGCCGGTCGAAGGAGCGGATGAACCGCCCCCTGTGTTGCCGCTGTCATCAGGTATTTCCGGCAACTGAATGCCGGGCGAAGAGTTTCGATTATTGCCCGCTCCGATGGAGCCTGGATACGCGTTCGAGTTGCTGTTCGATGACGCAACGGCCGGCGTTTGACCTGGGGTATTTCGATTGTCGTTTGTGTTATCGGTTTTCGACTTCCAAAATAAAACGGCCGCAAGTCCTCCCACCAAAATTACTATCACGATGACAAGCTCCGCGATGAGAGGCGCGCGCGACCGAACAGGCCGAGGCGGCGGCGTGGCGTAGTATTGCGGAGGAGCCGGAGTCGCGTATTGAGGCGGAGGAGTCGCGTATTGAGGCGTAGGCGAGCCGTAACCCGGTTGAGTGGAAGGTGGCGGCGAGCCGTAACCCGGTTGAGTGGAAGGCGGCGGCGCGACCTGCGCTGTGATTGTGCGATCTTGAGCGCCCGACATTGCCGATTGAAGCTCTCGACCGAGGACCGATGCATCGGGCTGACGCGCGGCAGGGTTTTTCGACAACGCGCGCAGGATGACGGCTTCGATAGCGGGTGAAATGTTCAATTGCGGAGGCAATGGCGGCGGCGGCTCTGTAAGGTGTTTGGCAACGACGCCCGTCGAGGTCGCGGCAGAAAATGGCGGCGTGCCCGCGAGCATCTCATACATCATAGCGCCGAGGCTGTAGACATCCGAACGCGCATCGAGTTCCTCGGCGCGGCACTGTTCGGGCGACATGTAATAAGGCGTGCCTATTACTACTCCCGTCTGGGTCAGGTGCTGGTCGGCCGCCTGGTCGCGCAGCTTGGCTATGCCGAAGTCCAACACCTTGGCGGTCTCAGTTTCTCCTTCGGAGTCGGGCGGACGGACTATAATGTTGTCGGGCTTGATGTCACGATGTACGACGTTATGGCGATGGGCCGCGCCCACTCCCGCGCATATAGCTTTCATAAGCGAGACCGCTCGCGAGGGCGTTATGCGGCCCTCGCGGCCGACTATTTGGCGGAGCGAGCGGCCCTTCACGAGTTCCATAACTATATAGGCGGGCGCTTCGTGGCTGCGGGCTTCCCCGTAATCGTATATCGCCACGATGTTCGGATGTTGGAGCATGGCTGCGGCGCGGGCTTCTCTTCGGAATCGCTCTACGGCCGACTCTTCGGAGACCAACTCTCGATGGAGGACTTTGACGGCCACCTCGTCGCCTATGTGTATGCGGCGCGCGCGATAGACTGCTCCCATGCCCCCTTCGCCGATCCGAGCGATGATCTCGTACTTGGAATCGAGTACCTGGCCCGTCATCGGGTCCGTATCGGCTTCTGTGGTGTTTGCCTGCGGGATTCGCTCGGTCGGCATTGCGTCAGAAGAAGACGGTTGAATGCCTGATGTGGCCAGGCCGCAATGAGTGCAAAAGCGCGCCGTGTCTGTCAGAGCTTGCCCGCATTTAGGACAATTCATCGTTGCTCCTCGATTATAATCGCCTATAAAGTCGTTAGCTCAGATGGTAGCTACCACGTGAGTTCATGTAAAGGCAAATGTTGTGATGATCGAAGCGGGCTTTTCGCCGGAAGGCAACTGCCATGAAGGTTTGCATAAAATAAAATGCCGCTCCCACGAGGAGAGCGGCTTCAGGTAATTACGAAAGGAGGTCTATGCTATCGGTCGGATGGATTTGATGCTTCGAGTGTGGACGCTTCTATCTTCTCGCTTTTGATTCGCTGGTAATAATCGCGCACGTAATCCTTCAGCTTGCCGTGCCCCCAGCGCGAGTAGTAATCATAGACTTTCATCTCTTTGTAGACCTGATCGTAGTTCCAGTCATCGTGCTTGTAGCGATATACGGCCCCGACGACGCCCGTGCGATGGCGTCCGCCCTTGCAATGGGCATAGAAAGGAGTGTTGGCCGGATTTTTCGCAATCTCAAGGAACTGATCGATCTGCTCGTTTTTGGGAGTGGCTTTATCGCTCATTGGAATATTGAAGTATTTCATCCCGGCAGCTTCGGCAGCGGACCTGGCAAACTCTTTGGGATCGTCGCGCAAATCGATGATCGTCTTTATGCCGAGCGCCGCGAGCTTCGCGTAATCCTCTTCATCGGGTTGCTCGCCCCGGAAGAAGTTGTCATCCATTCGCCCGAAGTTGTCTATATCTATTTCGGGGAATTTATCTTGCGGGTCGGAAGCGGCGCTTGCGGGAATGATAGAGGCAAAACAGAATAACAGCGCAAATAAAGCGGCTGAATTTTTTCTCACAGCCGGGTGGCGAGCCAGGTTGTTCATCTAAAAAATCTCCCTCTCTGTTCTCTCACACAGGCGAAATGCCGCGTCCGGCACTTCGATTCTTTCAAAGGAATCAGAAGTTGCTTCTGCAACCTTACAATAACGTCCTTCAAATGTCCTTTCGTATGCCATCCATTGTAGCACGGTTCGGGGAATCTGCAAATTGTAAATTTGTTGCGCATTCGAACTCCGATCACGCGATCAAATTTCGAAGCGGACGAATCACAGTTTCAAAGAGCCGCCGAACCGCTTTTACATATTCCATTAGATCATGTCCGTCATCGGGCGCGCATCGCTCGCTGCTGCCATTCTTATAGCAGTGATATGCTCATTGCCGGGGCTATTCCAATGGCCGGAAGCGGCCATAAGCGTGGCATCAAGGTGCTACAACTTTGCGTGGAATAAGATCAGGCCGTCTCAACAGGTTCGGGTGTGCGGCTGAGATAGTCACGCACCTCCGCTTGCATCTTATCAATCTCTGTCAAGTAACCTTCGGCCATAGCCTCGTAATTCGATGGGGAGTAAGTCCTCCGCGCTTCGGCCAGAATGCGCTCAAAAAGCAAGATACGCTCTTGAGTCGCCTGAAGCTCGGTATCGTTTTGTATCATAAGATCGCCTCAACTATGCCTCGTCGCGTCTGATCACGTTATATACTGTGCGCGGGATAAAATGACAGTTTTTCCAGAGAGGAACGCATATTTGGAGTGCGCCGCTAGTGAATCTATTCATTGCGGTATTCACTGCGGCGGCGCTTTGGATTCAACCGCAATGAATAGATTCCGCTGTGGGCTGCTGAAGAATCGAAAGCGGCGTCCGGGCGGGGGATGAGGTGTACAACCGGGGCGAAGAATTCCGGGTG
>JAKEHD010000037.1 GCA_022615215.1 Blastocatellia bacterium | reverse complement strand
CTCATGGAGGTAGCGACAGGTTTGCACAATTTGCGAGTGAGGCATCGCAAGCGCGCCTTGCGACGATGAGCAGAAAACCTTATTTTTAATAACGTCTATTGTCCTGAGAACGAGATGATTTATGTTGTGCCTGCTCACTCGATGGTGCAGGGCACTCTCCGTCTTATAAATCCTCTCAACAACCAGCGACAAAAAGTACGGTGGGCCAAAGATCATACCTGGGATGCTCATATAAAAAATCTGCGCGAATTCAAAGACAAAGACTGATAGGCAACTTTGTCATAGAAAAGTCTGCTCATAAATGAAATGGCGGGAATAGTTTTATTCCCGCCAGGTTTATGATGGCTCTGGTGGAGCTGAGGGGATTCGAACCCCTGACCTCTTGAATGCGAGCCAAGCGCTCTGCCAACTGAGCTACAGCCCCACGCCTGTTTTGAAGAACCAATGTTACGGGAGGCCCGGCCGCCTGTCAAGCAAACGGTCGGGCGCAAAAAAGGCGAGAATGTTTGCGCCCGGCCTCCACCGATTTTTCGGTCGGTGAAGCCGGGCGCTCGTTCCAGACAGCCTTTTCTCAGTCTTTAAAAGAGCGACTGCAAATTGAAGATTTGCGACAACGCAGCGGCTAGTATGGAATAACCCCCGTTAGAGTAGCTGCCATACTGATGCCGTCCGTAGTAGCCGTCTTCATAACCACGACGGAACCCTTCGCGGAAGTAGTGGTTGTACTCGCTCTGGCTCACATAATAGCCGTTGTAGCCATAGTTCGCGTCCTGATAGGCGTAGCTGTCTTGATAGCTGTAACGCCAACGGTCATGGCGGTCTGCCTGTCCTGCGCGGAAGCCCTGCTCATAACCATGGTTTATGGCCTGACGGATCAAATCCGCACCGTACCGATTTATCTCGTAATACCTGCCGCCACGATTGTAACGATAGCTCGGAGCCGTGTAGAAGTACGGATCGCGGTTGTAATCGTAGCGGTGCGCATTCTGGAGACGTAGGTGTTGCTGGCGCAGGCGTGCCAGATAAAGTTGTTGATAACGGTACTGCGCAAGACGCCTCTGCCGCTGTAGGAGCGCGGCACGTTGCTCGGCGAGACGATGCCGATGTGTCAGTCTTTGACGATACTGCGGCAGACGCCTCTGGTGCTCTCTGATAAGCTGCTGTTGGCGCTGCTGTGAGAGACGCCGCTGTCGGTTATGTTGCTGCGCGCGCTGTCGCTCGAATCGCTGCTGCGTCTGTTGACGCCTTTGCGCGTCGTGACGCTGTTGTTGCCGTTGGCGCTGCCGGACTTCATTACGCCGTTGTTGCTGTTGGCGTTGTTGCACCTGTTGATGCTGCGCCTGACGTTGTTGCCGCGCGCCTGGCTGCACCTGCTGACGTTGTTGCTGCCGTTGGCGCTGCCGGACTTCATTACGCCGTTGCTGCGCGCGCTGCTGTACCTGACGTTGTTGCTGCGCGCGTGGCTGCACCTGCTGACGTTGTTGCTGCTGTCTGCGCGCCTGTTTCCGCTCTCGTTTCTCTTGGCGCTGCTGCGCCTGCTGACGCTGCTGACTTTGTTGTCTCTGCGCCCGCTGTTGTTGTTTCTGTTGTTTACGTTGCTTTTGCTGCGCGTTGGCCGGTACGCTCATTCCCACAAGCGACACTGCGCTAATTACAAGCGCCAAAACCAACCGCTTTAAAATATTGGCTTTCATTGGACCCCCTCCCTAAAAGTCGGCCTCCCTCACCTCAAACCTCATAGAGGTTTGGAGTGGAGCGCCTCAAGGTTAAACAATCGCTGGGAATGTTTCACTACATCGCACTATTTAAGCTTGCAATCATTATGCCGCTTCTAAATGTAGGCATACACAGGGTTTCCAGTTTGCGCGGACGGGTTGCAGACACGATCTCCTACATTTGCGAACCTATATGGGTTATGCGCGAGGGCCGGATTGAAACGAAACAACACATTTTTTCAGAGTAGCATTTACTTCATCACAGGCGGCGGCGGCGCGAGGAGGCGCGCGAATTATCTGAAGACGTTTTGCCCCGAACCGGCGGCGGATTTTTCAAAACTAGGCTCTTTGAGTTAAGCTATCACCATCCGGCGAAGAGTTTGCCGGATGATTGACGAAGGTTTGAAACTATCATTTTTGGCTGCCTGTAAGGGCGGCCCTGCGAGTGAGGGGCGGGCGAAGAAAGAAGTCTTTATGGGACGCCCGCCTGTATAGGCTTTCCTAAATCATGATCGAAATAGACGGAGCGTCTCTTACCCTTGAACAAATCGAAGCGGTCGCCGAGGGGTCTGATGTGGCGCTCGCGCCCGATGCGCTCGGACGCATAGATCGCGCCCGCCGCTTCATAGAAGAAATCGTCCAAAGCGGCAAAGTCGTTTATGGAATCAACACAGGCTTTGGCGCGCTGTCGGACGTTTCCATCCCGCACGGCCAGTTGCGCGAACTTCAAATCAACCTCGTGCGCTCGCACTCCTGCGGAGTGGGCGAGCCGCTTTCGGAACGTGTCGTCCGGGCGATGATGGTTCAGCGAGCCAACGTGCTTGCGAAAGGCTATTCCGGCTGTCGCGCCGTTGTGATCGAAACTCTCGTGCAGATGCTCAATCGAGGCGTGCATCCTGTAATTCCTTCACGAGGCTCGGTTGGAGCGTCGGGCGATCTCGCGCCGCTCGCGCACCTCGCGCTTGTGGCCATAGGAGAGGGCGAAGCTCTCTATCAAGGCGAACGCCTCGCGGGAGGCGAAGCCCTCACTCGTGCAGGCATAGCGCCGCTCACGCTTGAGGCGAAAGAGGGGCTTGCCCTTCTCAACGGGACGCAGGCTATGACGGCTGTCGGAGGCCTCGCGCTGCTTGTGGCCGAGCGGCTCACGGATGCGGCTGATATAACGGGCGCTATGTCGCTCGAAGCCCTCAAAGGCACGCCCGTCGCCTTCGATCACAAGATACATGCAGTCCGCCCGCACCCCGGCCAGGTGAGAAGCGCGCGGCGGCTGCGCGAGCTTATTGAAGGGAGCGAGATACGCGAATCGCATCGCGACTCTTCCGTGGATCCGCGAGTGCAGGATGCTTACGCGCTCAGGTGCATGCCGCAGGTGCATGGCGCTGTGCGCGATGCGATCGTCCATGCGCGCCGCATCCTGGAAATAGAGATCAACAGCGCAACCGATAATCCTCTTATATTCGCCGATGCGGGCGAGGTGCTGTCGGGCGGTAATTTCCATGGCGAGCCGCTGGCTCTGGCTCTCGATTACGCGGCGATAGCGGTCGCCGACCTCGGCACGATAGCTGAAAGGCGCGTAGAACGGCTCGTCAATCCCGACCTTTCGAGCCTGCCCGCTTTTCTCACCCCTGACCCCGGCACGAACTCCGGCCTTATGATCGCGCAGGTGGCGGCCGTCTCTTTGATAGCTGAAAACAATGTGCTTGCGCATCCGGCCTCGGTCACAAACCTGCCGACCTCGGCCAACAAGGAAGACCACGTGAGCATGGGCATGACGAGCGCGCTCAAATTCGCCCACATCGTGAAGAACGTGGAGGTGATACTCGCCATCGAGTTGATGTGCGCGGCGCAGGGGCTGGAATTCCTGAAGCCCTTGCGGCCCGGCCTGCGCCTCGCCGAAGTCTACGCCCGCGTGCGCGAGCGCGTGCCGCCGCTTGAGAGGGATGTGCCGCTTTCAGGTTATATAGAATCGCTCGTCTCGCTGGTGAGAGAGATCAGCGAAGTGTGAGAAAAATGGATAGCAAATCCGTTCGCGACTCTTCGACACCAATACTCGACTCCAGGCATTCAATGTCCGCTTCCTCTTCAACTATAAGCCACCCTTGCAAGCATTGCTCACTCCTGAGATATTCTGCTTGACAATACGTCGTGCGACGATATAATGTAGGACGATACAACCGAAGTGTGGAGGGTGATTGATGAAAGAGGGGCGAGACCCTGAGCCTTATTTACCGCTGACCCCGGCTATGTTCCACGTCTTGTTGTCTCTGGCCGATGGTGAAAAGCACGGCTACGGTATACTGAAAGAGGTATCGAGCCGGACTGAAGGAAAAGTCGAACTCAGCACGGGCACGCTTTATGGAATAATCAAGCGACTGGTCAATGAAGGGATGATCGAGACGCCCGAAAACAGGCCCTCGCCTGACGAAGATGATGAGCGGCGAAGGTATTACCGCCTGACGCCGTTCGGCCTTCAGGTGGCAACGGCAGAGGCCGAGCGCATGGAAAAGATCATTTCCATTGCGCGTGCCAAGAACTTACTCAGAGGGCTGGAAACGGCTTAAAGGAACGAAAAGAGCGGCCTGCAAAAGATAAAATCTCAGAGAGCCATACGGCGCGGAGACTTTGAAATTAAATGCTCCGGCAAAGGGTGAAGTGTCGTTCGGAGCCGGGCAGTTTTATAAAACAAGAGATGATGGCCGGAAAACATAACGCATAAAGGAGAGCCGGGGGACGCGCATGAAGAAGACCGCGCTTTCGATTCGCATTTATCGCCTGCTGCTGCGTTTGCTGCCGGTCGATTTCCGCTGGGACTATGGCTTGGAGATGGAGAGCGTATTCCGGCAACAGGAAAGAGAGGTCGGCACTGAAGGCGGAAAGGCAGGACTTATGAAACTCTGGTGGAGGACCGTTATTGGAATCTTCAAGACCGCGCCCGGCGAGCATCTGGATGTACTCCGTCAGGACACCGCTTACGCCCTGCGCGCTATGCGAAAAAACATCGGATTCACAATCGTCGCAGTGGTGACGCTCGCTTTAGGCATAGGCGCTAACACGGCGATCTTCAGCGTCGTCAACGCGGTCCTTCTCGAATCTCTTCCTTACACGAATTCAGACAGGCTCGCCATCCTGTGGTCTTCTTATGAGGATGCGGGTCTCGCGCGCGCACCCGCTTCAGGCCCTCAACTTCTGGAACTGAGGGCGCGCAGCCGAATGTTTAAGGAGATAGCGGGCGTATGGGCGAGCAACGGCGCTCTGACCGGGGACGGGGAACCCGAAGCGGTCAAGGTAGGGTTTGTCACTTGGAATTTTCTTTCCACTCTCGGAGTCACTCCCGCTTCAGGCAGGCTCTTCACAGAGGAAGAGGAAGGGGCGGGCTCTCCCAGAGTCATAATTATCAGCGACGGTCTCTGGCGGCGGCGGTTTGGCGGTGACGCAAATATCGTAGGGCGGGCCATAATGTTCGAGGGAAGGAGCCTGACCGTAGTCGGCGTGTTGCCCCCGGATTTTGAAATCTTGTTCCCTCCGGATTCGAGCGTCCCGGCAGATATTCAGGTATGGATCCCATTTCCTTATGATCTCTCCGCAAGTCCGAGAGACCTCGCATTCATTCGTATGCTCGGCCGCCTCGATGCAGGTGTGACTCTCGAACAGGCGCAGTCGGAAGTAACATCTATCGCCGGGCAGTTGCGGGCCGAGTTTTTGGAATTTGAAAAAGTCAAGGTCGGGATGGAGGTGGTGCCTCTTCAGCAGGATGCCGTCAAAGAGATACGTCCGGCGCTCCTGGCTCTCTTAGGAGCCGTCGGGCTTGTGTTGTTGATTGCCTGCGCCAACGTAGCGAACCTGTTGCTGGCGCGCGCAGGCAGCAGGCAAAAAGAGTTTGCCCTGCGGGCGGCGCTTGGGGCGACGCGGGACCGAATAGTTCGCCAATTGTTATCGGAAAGCGTTTTGCTTGCTCTCATAGGCGGAGGGGCGGGCTTATTGCTCGGATGGCTCGGACTCAAGTTGCTCCTGGCTCTCAGGCCGCCGGGGCTTGCTCGAATAGAGCCGTTCGAATTCAACCTTCCCGTGCTAGGATTTACGTTTGCAGTTTCACTCGTGTCAGCGATACTCTTCGGCCTTGCGCCGGTCATAGAGTCATCGAAAGTGAACCTGTCGGAGACTCTGAAAGATGGAGGACGGGCCGGAAGCACTCCCGGCAAGCAGAGGTCTCGCGCTCTGCTCGTGGTCAGCGAGGTGGCGCTCGGTCTTATGCTCCTGATCGGAGCGGGGCTTATGATTCGGACGTTCACGAATCTGCAAGTCGTAGATCCCGGCTTCAACCCTGAACACGCTCTCACATTCCAGCTATCGCTGCCCGGCGCGCGGTATCCCGATACCGGGAAGCGAGTCGATTTTTCCCGCCAATTGAATGAGCGATTGACGACCCTGCCGGGAGTCGAAGCGGCGGGGGCGATCTCTCATCTGCCGCTCGATGATTATCCGAACTGGTACAGCTATTACTGGAAAAAGGATGCGCCTGAGTCTGAGAGAAACACCCGAATGGCAGATCATCGCGCTGTCACTCCGGGATATTTTCAAAGCTTATGCGCGCGGCTGGTCGCAGGCAGGGATTTCAACCTTATGGACGACGCGGACGGACGCCGGGTCGTCATAGTCGACGAGGCTCTGGCCCGACGAACCTGGCCGAATGAAAGCGCCATAGGAAAGGTGCTTGGCTTCGAGGCTTACGATGACGGTTCCTTCGTCCCGGCAGAAGCCGAAGTGATAGGAGTCGTCCGCCACATAAGGCATCACAGTCTGACTACGGAATTCCGCGAGCAGCTTTATATCCCGTATCCGCAGAGCGCGAGACCCACTATTACTTATGTCGTGCGCTCATCATCGGACCCTCTCAATCTCGTCGCTTCCATACGCCAGGAACTGATGGCGCTCGATAAAGATCTTCCGCTTTCGAAAGTGCGCACGATGGATGAATACGTCGCCCGCGCGAAGACTCCGGCCCGTTTCACATCCGTTTTGAGCGGGGTCTTTGCAGGCATAGCCCTCTTGCTGACTTCGGTCGGCATCTACGGAGTGATTTCCTATTCGGTGGCCCGGCGCACTCACGAAATAGGCATAAGACAGGCGCTCGGCGCGCAATCGAAAGACATTTTGCGAATGGTCGTTGGAGAAGGTCTGGGGCTTGCGCTCGTCGGCGTAGGGCTTGGATTGATCGGGGCGTTTGCCCTGACGCGCTATCTGGAGGGCCTTTTGTTCAACGTTTCGCCTACAGACCCGCTGACGTTCGCCGCCGTGTCGGTGCTGTTGATAGGTGTGGCACTCGTGGCCTGTTACGTGCCTGCGCGGCGGGCGGCCAGGGTTGATCCAATGGTGGCCCTGCGCTCCGAGTGAGCAGCGCACTCGCGGGCGCTTTCGCTGATAACGATTTACTTACTCTGTGCGCAGACGAGCCGCAATAAGGGCAGCGCGAAAAGCGGCCCCGAATTTTATCAAGAGGTGACTGGATAATGAAAAGAGTAAAGCTGATTGTAGCGAGTCTCTTCCTTCTGACTGCGATCATCGGGTTGATCCCGGTTGCAAGGTTGCAGGCTCAGGGACCGAACGATGAAAGAGCGGAAGATCGCAAGGCCATACTTGCGCATATCGACAGCATCTTCGATGCGTTCATACGAAAAGACGCGGAGAAACTTCGTGCGACGCACGGCACACACTGGCGCGGATATCTCATAAACTCCCGCACCATGATCCGAGGCATTGACGAATACATGAAAACGGTGACGCCGGGCCTCAAGAGCGCCGATGGAATGGCGGATTACAAAATACTGGAATCGGACGTGGTCTTCTACGGTGATGATCTTGCTGTCGTGCCTTACGTTGCCGAGATAACCCGCAAAAAGAGATCGGGCGGCAAGCTGCGTGTTCTCGATGTGTACCACAAAGAGAAAGGCGAGTGGATTCAGGTGGCGTCGAATACGGCTACTCACCCTGAAACGATAGCGCAGTCCCGCCAGTATCCGGCCCCCATCACCGATGGCTTGCGCGAAAATCTCCTCAAAGCGCGTGAGGAAGTATGGAGAGCGTACTTTGCGAATGATCGCTCGCAACTTGCGGCTCTGATCCCTGAGGAGACCATAGCGATAGGAGCGGGCAGCGATCAGTGGTCGAATCAAAGTGCTATATTCGAAGGCGCGAAGCGGTTCGCAGAAAGCGGGGCGAAACTCGTGAGACTCGAATTCCCTCGCACCGAAATACAGATGTACGGTGATGTTGCCATAATCTACACGACCTATCTGTTCGAGGTGGAAAGTCAAGGCAATCGCCGCACGTCATCGGGTCGGGGCACGGAAATTTTCGTAAGGCGCGACGGCCGCTGGGTCAACACAGGCTGGCACCTCGATTCAGGCAAATAGGAACGAAACCGCTGACAGATCACACACTAAAAACCATTTGCTCGATTTAAAAGAGCGATTTCACATCTCATCAGGCAAAGCCATCCCGCGAGGATGGCTTTTGCTTTTTTAGATTGAAGCCCGCCGCCCGGCATGGCTTGAATTTTTGAGATGGCGAAGCAGTGAAGAAAGGTAGTAGAATCAGCATTCGGGATTACTCTTCCGGCGAATTGACTTTTTACATCAATACCCTTTCGCCGGAGTCGGTTGCTGAGACTGCTATATGGCGCGCTGGTTCGGAAAAAATACAAAGGCATCAGGACTCTTCATACTGCTCTTTTTCGCCTTGCTTTGCCAGGCGGGATGCCAGGGGTCGAAAGATGCTTCGGCCTCGCCGCCTCCTCAAGCGCAAGAGCCGCCCCTGCCTACGCTTCAGGCGCTCGAACACTATAAAGAAACCCTCGCCTCGCGCGGGCACGATCTTTCTTCTCAAGGCGTTTTGATAGAGACGCTCGACTCTCAAAAGCAACTCGCCGAACATAACTCTGATTTCGCATTCAACCCCGCGTCGGTCATGAAACTTGCAACATCGCTAGTCGCACTCACGCGGTTTTCTCCTGATTATCGTTACCGCACGAACTTTCTGGCCGATGGCCCTATCGACCCGGCATCGCGCAAACTCGAAGGCGATCTCGTCGTGGAGGGCGGGACCGACCCCATGTTTTCGCTGGCAGACGCCGGGGAAGTAGCCGTCAAGCTCTCTGAGCTTGGCATATCGCGCGTGACCGGGCGCTTGAGGATAGCCGGGCCGTTTTACTATTTCGCTACGGGATATCGCTCGAACCTATCGCGTGAAACTTCGGCCGCGAAATTGCGCACGGCGCTCGGTCGGGCCGGTATCAGGATAGCCGGAGAGACCGTCTTTGGCGAAAAGTCAGGCACCCTTCTCGTTTCGCACTATTCGGAAGAATTATCGCGCATACTGCTTTATCAAAACGCCCGTAGCAGCAACGCCATAGCTGAAGTCGTGGGAGAATCGGTCGGCGGCCCGCAGGCGATTCAGAGTTTTCTGATCGACAAACTCAGACTCGGCGAGAGCGACCTGTACGTAGGCCGAGCTTCGGGGCTGGAATTCAATCGAATAACGCCGAGGGCTTCGCTCAAGGTATTGCGCGCCTTGATCGAGGTATTGAAAGGGCATTCGCTCGAACCGGAAGATGTGATGCCCGTAGCAGGCATAGATTCAGGCACGCTCAGAACGAGGCTCGATACAGGCGGCATTCGCGGCTCGGTCATTGCCAAGACCGGCACACTCGTTTCGGTCGATAACGGCGTGAGCACGCTCGTCGGCATAGCTTACACCCGCGCGCACGGGCCGGTGCTTTTTGCCATATTCAACTCCGCAGGCAGCGTCTATACTTACCGCCGCCTTCAGGACAGCTTCGTCGAAGAGATGATCGCGGAAGAAGGCGGACCTTCACTCATCCCAAGAACTGAAGATGCGCTCGGCGGCGATATGCGAACCTCTTCCACGCAGACGTTATACGGAAAGCAATCGCAACCCGCCGCAGGTTCGGCTAATTGACGGACGGGCGCTTTAGAAAAGAAGCAGGTGACGCGGAGACGGTTGACTCGACTACGAGCCAGAGACGCGGGGACGCGGAGATGCTTATTGATGGCAAGACGCTTTAGAAGAAAAGCTGAAAAGACGAAGAGACTCGAATTTAAAACGGATTGACCAGTATCGGCAATCCTGTGCTCTTGCGATGAGGCGCGGTCTCACGCGATTCCCAGCGTCCGGGAATGATAGTGTTGCATTTGGGACAGGCTCCGTTTTCGATGCGATTCTTCAGCACGCGGAAGCCGTAGCGTTCGATGAGAGTAGCCTTGCAGTTCGGGCAAAAGGTGTTTTCGTATTTGCCGACTCGCCCAGGTATGTTGCCCGCGTAGACGAATCGCAGCCCCGCCCCATAGCCTATCTCCGCCGCCCGAATGAGCGTCTCGACAGGCGTATTATCGGGACCGGTCATCTTGTAGTCCTTATGAAAGGCCGTCACGTGCCAGGGTATATCGGGAGAGACCGAGGCTATGAAATCGGCCGCCGCTTTCAATTCGTCCGTTGAGTCGTTGAAGCCGGGGATGATCAGCGTGACGATCTCAAGCCAGAAGCCGCGCTCGTAGACCATGCGTATCGTGTCGAGCACATGTTCGAGCAGGCCGCCGAGCTTGCGATACTTCTTATCATCGAAGCCCTTCAAATCTATTTTGTAGAGATCGGTCCAGGGCCTTATGTAATCGAGCACTTGGGGCGTTGCGTTGCCGTTCGAGACATATCCGCAAACGAAGCCTGCGGGCCGGGCCTGCTTGAAAATATCTACGGCCCATTCGCTCGTAATCAGCGGTTCGTTATAACTGCTCACAATCAGCCGAGCGTCGTACTTGCGGGCTACTTCGACCATCATCCGAGGCGAGACCTCTTTAGGCGGCACGCCCGCCACAGGGTCGCGCAGTGCCTGGCTCGTAATATAGTTTTGGCAGTTCGATACTGCGACGAAGTTAGCCAGATATGAATGATCTTCCTCCACTTCCATGTTGTATACGTTGCCTTCATACTCGGTGAAAGTCATATCTCGAATTGGAACCAGATGGTGATCTTGCGTAGCGATGCCTTGGCGATCATTCAAAGACAATGCCCACGGCACGCGGTAAGTCACCTGATGCCCGCTCAACTGCTCGAATACGTTTATGGCCTGTGAAGAAGAGAAATCATGATGGCGCGGTATTGCGAGATAATGATTCTTTGTCAGCTTTTGCGCTTCGATCTTTGCAGGAGGACTAACAGCATCATCGGTTGCGTATATCTGATGATCGGGAGTGCAACGCAGTTCGGGCAAGTAGTACGGTCGAATGATTGCAAGGCGACCCTCATACTGGTGTTTGAACACTGCTCGCACGCGCTTTAGCCCGCCTGATGCGGTGACTGTTTTCAAGTCCTCCGGGTATGCGATCTCGGCATCCGTAGTTAGATCAACCCGGTCTGCGGATTCGAAAGCTTCTTTCAGAGTAAGGGGGCCGCGATTAGTGATGACGACCGTATCGCCTGTAAAGCAATAAGAGCAGTGATAATCGCATCCGAGCATGCCGAATGTGAGCGCAAGCGATCCCGGATAAGCATGGAAGAAAGGTTTCTTCTCAACAGGGTCGCATTGCAAGCCGCCAACGTAACCCGCGGGAACCCTGAGTCGTCCGCCCTCGTTGTAACGCACGCGGCATATACCGTCGAGTCCGGGCAGAATCACGCAACGATGCCCGCAGGCATAGCAGCGCAGGCGGTCGTTTTCCATACGCTCGTAGAGTTCGCCTTCAACGGTGTGCGTCTTTAGAAGTTCTTTCAATGTCGCGGGCGCTGCCATAGTTCGATTCCTTGCCTTTGAAGATTATTTGCAAGAATGATTTTATCACGGTTGCTGTAGGCTTTACGATCTTCTGAGGAGCGAGTCGCTGTTTGAAAGTAACTGCGTGGCTTTCGCGGGTGCAGTTTTTGAAAATCGGTCTCTTATGATATGGATACCATCGGCTTTAGCCGCATGGAGCCTCAACTTCAGCCTAACACCAGAGAACTCGCCCTCCCAAGATACCAGTTCGCGCGAGCGTATGGAGTCTCAATTTTGGCCTATTAGGTAAAAACTGAAACTCCATGCGGCTAAAGCCG
>JAKEHD010000288.1 GCA_022615215.1 Blastocatellia bacterium | reverse complement strand
TCGTTCAGAGTGCCAGTAGAATTTTTGGATACTTTGAATACAATGAACCATTTGTTCCCGGATCCAGATGATTTTCATCAAGGAAACTGAGGGACACCACCGAGAATTGCGGGTTACTATTTTTATGTATCTCATGGTTACTCCTTGTGGTTTTTCGAAGTCATCTTGAGCACTGTATAAAGGTTTCTTTCTTACTCAACGCGGCTTTTCATTACGAGATACTCTTTTATGAATTCGTCAATCCGTCCGTCGAGCACCGCGTCGACATCCGTGATCTCGTACTTGGTTCGCACATCCTTGGCCAACCGGTACGGGTGCAACACATAGTTTCTTATCTGCGAGCCGAAGGTGATGTCGCGTTTCGACTCTTCGAGTTGCGCGGTCTCGGCCCGCCGCTTCTCCATTTCGAGTTCGTAGATGCGCGACTTGAGTATTCGCATGGCCACCTCGCGGTTCTGGTGCTGCGACCGCTGGTTCTGGCAGGTGGCGACTATTCCGGTCGGCAGGTGAGTTATTCGCACGGCCGAGTCGGTCACGTTTACGTGCTGGCCGCCTGCGCCCGAAGAGCGATAGGTATCTATTCGCAGGTCTTTTTCCTGAATCTCGATATCGACATCCTCTTCGATGTCGGGATAGACGAATACGGAAGCGAAGCTGGTTTCGCGGCTCTGACCAGCGTTGAAGGGGCTCAGGCGCACGAGGCGATGCACTCCCGCTTCGGCTAAAAGCAGACCGTAGGCGTACTGGCCCGCAACGGTGAAAGTCGCCCCCTTGATGCCCGCTTCCTTGCCGGGCTGCTCGTCTACTATTTCGACTTTGAATCCGCGTCGTTCGGCCCATCGCAGATACATTCTCAGAAGCATCTCCGCCCAATCCTGCGCATCGGTCCCTCCGGCTCCGGCATTGATCGTGACTATCGCATCGCGCGCATCGTTCGGACCTGAGAGCAACATTTCGGTCTCTGTCTCTTCGACCTCGCCTTCGAGTTTTGCGATGGCCGTTTTGAGTTCATTGAGCGAGCTTTCGTCTTCGGCGGCGAATTCGATCAGCACCTGAGCGTCTTCGACATCGCGACGGAAGCGGTCTGCTTTTTCAATAGCGGCTTCGAGGCGGCTCCGTCCTTTGAGCACCTTCTGTGCTCGTTCCTGGTCGTTCCAGAAATCGGGTTTCGCTATCTCCTCTTCTATGCGTGCAAGTTCTATCTGTTTCGCTTCCGGGTCAAAGAAACCTCCGCAACTCGGCGGCGCGAGCAGACAGCACTTCGTATTTTTCTCTGAGTTCTTCGATCATATCTCTTTACCTCTCAACAAGTAAATGTTCAGAATCAGAATGGGATTTCACCACAGAGACACGGAGGCACAGAGAGTTTATCTTCGTGTCTCCGTGCCTCCGTGGTGAGTTTTTTTGCTTGTCTGAATACATACCTCAACAACGATCAAATAGCTTTCTCTGTTTTCTCAGGCACGAAAGTCGCAGCCGCAAGCAACAGGCTCAACGCCACGCACACGATTGCAAAGAGATCGCCGTAGCGTGTGTAAACGGTCTCGCCTGCGCGCGACTGCGTGTCGGCCCTGACGCGCCATACGCGCGTCGCGGTCTCAAACATCGGGGTTTCGTCATATACGATTCCGTGATTGCTTATTCGCGCCGATAGCCCCGAATTCGTGGCGCGAATAAGCTCTATATCGTTTTCGACGGCCCGAAAGACCGCCTTCGCAAGCATCTGCCGCGCAGCCGCCGTCGAGTTATACCATAGCTCGTTGGAAATCTGCGTGAGCACGGAAGCTCCCATCATTCGCATGCGGCGCGCAATATCGGGTCTCGTGGCCTCAAAGCATATAAGCGTTCCTATTTTTGTTCCCGCCGCATCGCCTAGAGTGAGACTCTTGCCGGGGGCTATGTCGTAGACCAGCGCGGGAATACGGTCCATAAAAGGTATCCATCCTCGCGCGGGCACGTATTCTCCGAAGGGAACAAGCGCGATTTTATCATACTGAGCGATTTTCTCACCAGAAGGCGCGATCATTATCGCGCTGTTGTACTGCTCTTTGGGCGCGTTCTCCCCTTGCGGAAATCCCCAACTGCTAATCAACAGATAAACGTTATTGCGCGCGGTAAACTCGGCAAGTCTGCGGCGAAGCCCTTCGTCCCGGTCGTACTCGAACCCAATGGGCGACTCCGGCCAGATCAATATGTTTACACGGCTGTTTCCCTCTCCATCGTTAATGATCGCGCTCTCGCCCGAAGAGTCACGCTCGTTGTTAGAGAGCTTCTCGTCCGCCTCGTTTTCAATTCCGTCTTTGTTGTTTGATCGAGGAAAAAAGCCTTCCTTTTGAATCGCCTGTTCGGATAGCGATAAATGGCGCGCGGTCATCTGCTCGAAGAATGCCGGGTCGCCCCACTGTCCCGCAATAGGTATGTTGGGCTGAACGATCGCAATCGAGACCGGGCCGGATGAATCGGTTTCTTCCGAGACCGCCCGACCGTAAATCACCGCAGCCAGCACTAGCGCGCCCGCCGCAGTGAATACGATCAGTCCGCGTCGCCGCGCCGGATAGACGAGCGCGAAAACGAGCGCAGTGCTCGCGGCAACAAGCAACGCGCTGACCGCGTAAACGCCGCCCCATCGGGCTATTTGAATGATGGCTGGCTGAAACGCCTGCGAGTAACCGAGCGCGTTCCAGCCCACGCCAATAACCGTTATGCGCGCCCATTCGCTGGCCGCCCACACGACGGGCGCAGCCAGTATGGCCCATCCGCCGAAGCGTTTGATCGCAAGCCCCATCACGCCCGCAAACAGTCCTGTGAATATGCCGAGCAGCGAAGCAAAAAGCAGCAGTATCATATAACTCAGCCATAGCGGCAGGTCGCCATAGTGATTCATGGTATAAGTGACCCAGTGCGCCGATCCCATATAGAAGAGCGTTCCCGTCACATATCCGAGGAAGAGAGAGCGCCAGAACCGTCGCTCTCTCACGACGGCCATTATGAGCGGCGCTGTGGCGACCCAGCCGAGTGACCAGAAGTTCCATTCCGGGAACGCAAGAATGAGCAGCAGCCCCGATAAGACGGCCAGCGAAAGACTGCTGATCAGGGGAGGGAGAGAACGTTGATAGGGGAGGACTTTCGTCACCCTCAGGCGGGCGGCCAGCAGGTCTTCGCGCGCAAAGGCAGGGGGCGCGACATCTTCATTATGCCGGTTGCCGATTGCGGATTTCGGATTGATGAGTTTGGAATCCGCATCCACCGTTCTTGGTTCCGAAATCCGCATTGCGAAATCCGCTGCTGCTGAAGAAAGAAATCTTTTTTCGACCACAGATCACACAGATTTCACAGATCGTCGGAAGAAAGAAATCTGATTCTCTGATACTTTCCGGGGAAGCATGCTATATATAGATCGCAAAAGCACGTCGTCCACAATATTTAGTGGTGCGAATCTTGATTCCCCGGAAACTATCGAAGAGCCAGAAATCTTTATCTGTGTTATCTGTGTCATCTGTGGTTAGTTCGATTTCGCCTCCCCATGCACCATCTCGGCCATGTATGAACTGCGCACGAGCGGCCCGGAGAAGACTGCGCGAAAACCGAGTCGCTCGCCATACTCCTTATACCTCTCGAACAGGTCCGGGTACACATACTCTTCGACGGGCAGGTGCGCGCGCGTCGGTTGCAGATACTGGCCTATGGTAACAACGTCCACGCTGTGCGCGCGCAAATCTTCGAGCAAGCTCTCGACTTCACCAGGACGTTCGCCGAGTCCTACCATGAAGCCCGATTTCGTCAGCACCTCCGCCGAGTGGAGGCGCGCGTTCAGAAGCACTTCGAGCGATTGGCGGTAATCGGCCTGTGGGCGCACTCTCCCGTAAAGCCTGGGAACTGTCTCGACATTGTGATTGAAGGTGTCGGGTCTCGCATCGAGAACCGTTCGGAGCGCCTCACGATTTCCCTTGAAGTCAGGGGTCAGCACTTCGATGCGCGAACGGGGCAGGCGGCGGCGCACGGCACTTATGGTCTTTGCGAAATGCGCGGCCCCGCCATCGGGCAACTCGTCACGGTTCACCGAAGTGATTACAACGTATCGCAAATCAAGCAGGGCTGCGGCCTCGGCCACCTGTTCCGGCTCGTCAGTGAGAGATTCCATCGGCAGTCCGCGGCCCGTCTTGACCGAACAGAATCCGCAACTGCGCGAGCATGTGTCGCCTAATATCATGAAAGTGGCCGCGCCCCGCGCGAAGCAATCATTGCGATTCGGGCACCGCGCTTCCTCGCATACGGTGTGCAGCCCGCGCGTGCGCAGCATACGCTTGAGATCGTGATCGGCCTCGACATTGCGCTGCGGCTTGCGAAGCCATTCGGGCAATCGCGGCGCGGCCCTCGGTTTCAATCCTTCGATTTGAATCAGCATAGATGTGAATTATAAACGATAGACGATGAATTATGGACTGATGTTCGTTCAGGTATATGTTCAGACTTTTAAAGCACATTGCCAGGCCAGAGAGGTCTCCCGCCTGCTTGTAGTAGGGAAGGGTTGCTTGCGCCCGCTGCTTGCTCTATAGCCACTCGCGGGGGCAAGCGTAGGCGCGAATCGCCGCCCTTCCTTACCTGTGATCTAGCGTCACTTGTTGATGAAAGCATACTCGGCTCAATCTTCAACCATAAAAACCGCTTGTCTGAACACACACTCGTTCATCATTCATCATTCATCGTTCGACTCTCACTCTTGCGTTTTGGAAATTATAGTGACGCCCTTTATGCCTTCGGCCTCCAGTTCGTTGGCCACCTGTCGCGCGGCTTCCGGCGTGTCATAAGGCCCTATGTAGACGCGATAGAGTTTCTCTTCGCCCTCGGTCGCCTGAGCGTAGGCGCTCATATACTTGCGCCGGAGGTCGGCGACCGTCTGATTGGCCTTCTCTGCGGTGCCGAACGAGCCGCCCACCTGAACAAGGAAGCGCGCGCCGTCAATAAGTGTATTCGTTCCGGCCCCTTCATTCGGAGCGGGGACCGGTTTATCCGCCTGTGCGGGCGGGTCCGCTGCGGGTTGGCTTGCGCTCGCCATCGGCTCTTGCTTGATGACCTGAAGCCCGGCCCAGAATGCGCATAACAAAAATGCTATGCCCGCAATGAAGATCGCTATTACTTGCTTGTTGCTCATCGTCATAAATCTTCGTCGCGCATAAAGATTTCTTTCCCATAAAGATTTCTTTCTCATAAAGATTTCTTTCTTCCGTCATCCGACTTTGACCGGCTCGCGCGGCTGGACGGTCACGGTCGTTTGTTTGTCCGGCAGGTTGAAAAGCCCTTTCAGCATATCGACCGGCACGGGGAATACGACCGTAGTGTTTTGCTCCATGCCTATCTCTGTGAGAGTCTGGAGATAGCGCAATTGCAGGGCGACGGGTTCGGCGGCTATGGCATTGGCTGCGCTGACGAGTTTTTCCGCCGCCTCGTACTCTCCTGATGCGTGAATGATCTTGGCGCGCTTTTCACGCTCGGCCTCGGCCTGACGCGACATCGCCCGGCGCATCTCCTGCGGCAGGTCCACACCCTTGATTTCGACCAGCGACACCTTTATACCCCACTGGTCGGTGTGGGCATCGAGTATCTCCTGTATCCTCGCGTTCAGCTTGTCGCGTTGCGAGAGCAATTCATCAAGCTCCGCCTCACCCAACACGCTGCGCAGAGTGGTCTGAGCCAGTTGCGAAGTCGCATAGAGATAATTTTCGACCTCGACGATGGCCAGGCGCGGTTCGAGGACTCGGAAGTATACCACTGCGTTGACCGACACCGTCACGTTGTCGCGCGTGATTACATCCTGCGGAGGCACATCCATCGCAATCGTCCGCAGGCTCACACGCACGATGCGGTCTATGGGCCGGAATACAAGGATCAAACCCGGCCCTTTTGCTTCCGGCAAGAGGCGTCCGAGACGGAAGATGACGCCCCGCTCGTATTCAGGCAGAATGTTTATCACGCTGAAAATGTAGAGCAAGACGATTGCTATTGCGATGACCGGGAATGTAAGGAACTCTGGCATGATGGTCTCCTATTTTAATTGTTTCTCATTTCAAGTGAAAGGGGGCGGCTCGAACGGCTTCCATACAGACTCGAAGCCGCCGCGACAAGCTAAAGGTCGCAGACCGCCGTCTCGGCCGCAAAAGCGCGAATCAGCGACCGGTTCGATTCGCTCCAGGCAAGCCTCATCCTTTACGATGAGTTTGCTGACTGCTCTTCTATGGCAGAAGCCTTCTTGGGCATTATGGCATCGTCTTTCTCGGCTTCGACCTCAAGGGTGAGTCCTTCCATGTTCAGCACCCTTATGGTTTCGCCCTTCGCTATTTTCATGTGCGACCGCGCGTGCCACAACTCGCCGCGCACGAACACCATCCCCTCAGGCTCGATAGGGGTATGCGCCCTGCCCTTCAACCCTATCATCCCGGCCGAGCCTGTCGTCACCTTTGTGTGGCGCGACCGCAGGGCCAGCCGTATCATCAGTATCGTTATCAAAGCGAACGGGATGACGACCGCAAGCACAAGCCCTATGGGAAGCCTCAATTCGCTTTCCCACGGAACGTCTATCAGGATGAGCGACCCTATGATCGCAGCCACTATGCCGCCTCCGCCCAGTATGCCGAATCCCTGCACTTTGGCTTCGAGCACGAACAGCGCCAGCGCAACGCCTATCAACAATACGCCCGTCAGGTTTATGGGAAGCATGTGAAAACCGTAGAGCGCCAGCACTACCGATACCGCGCCGACCACTCCGGGAACGACCGCGCCCGGATGTTGGAACTCGAAGTATACACAGAGCGCGCCTATGGCAAAAAGGACGAATGCGATGCGCGGGTCTGCGAGCGCCATAAGCAGCCTCTGCCTGAACGTGGGCGAAAGCTCGGCGATTTGCTCGCCGGATGTGCGCAGTACCACCCGGCTCCCGTCGAATCGAGTGATAGTGCGGCCGTCGAGTTGCGCGAGCAGGTCGCCCTCGTCGCGGGCGATGATCTCGATCAGCTTGTTTTCCATCGCCTCACGCTCTGTGAAGGAGCGGCTCTCACGAACGGCGGATTCTGCGGCCTGCGGATTGCGCCCGCGTTTTTCGGCAAGGCTGCGCACATAAGCCGATGCGTCGTTTACGACCTTCTCTTTCATGGTCTCTTCGATATCGCCTCCGCCCATCATCACAGGATGCGCGGCCCCGGTCGCGGTGCCCGGAGACATGGCCGCAACGTCTGCGGCAAGCAGTATTATGAACCCTGCGGAGGCGGCGCGCGCGCCGCTCGGCGCGACGTAGACTATGACGGGAACGCGCGATGAGAGAATGCGCGAAATGATCTCGCGCATCGAAGTGTCGAGCCCGCCGGGCGTGTAGAGCATTATTATCACCGCCGTCGCCTGTCTCTGTTCGGCCTGATCTATGGCGGTGATTATGACCTCTGCGCTCGCGGGAGTTATCTGGTCTTCGAGCTTTAGCCTTAAAACGTCCGCGCGCGCCTCCAGGGTTGCTGCGAGCAAAATCGGCAGCAGCAGGGCGGCGGTGATTATCCTGTTTTTGAGTGCGTTCATCATGATAATACTTCCAAACTTGATTTCCGAAATCGTGTGCCATTAGTTTAACACAAATTCGCGCCCTACGGACGAAACGATAAGAGCTCTCCTGACGCGCGGATTGTCCGATAAGGCCGGGATGCGCTCCGTCGCGCTTCAACTTCATCAAGGCTCAAGCGAAGGTTCGTAGGTGATTATGAATTCGAGAAATTTGGAGACTTCGATCATGTCTTTGCCCGTGAACCTTATGCTGTGCGAATCGGTGCGCTCGACTATAGACAGATAGCTGAGGACTTCCGACGGGCGATAATTTTTGAATCGCACGTCGAGTTGAACTGGCGTCTTGAGTTTGTAGGGCTTGAAGTCTTTGATCCTGCCGATGGCGCGTTTGACTTTCTGACGAATCAGATCGTAAGCGGCTTCGGGCATAAGCGTCCTTGCCGAGTGAAACCCGTAAGCCCATTTGACCACAGCCCCTTCTATATCGCCCAGGAGCGCGGAGACCTCTTTTACAACCGCGTCATCGCCTGAGATCATTATGATCGGCACATTGAAATGGCCTGCGATAGCGGCGTTTATTCCCGCTTCGGGCATGGACGCGCCGTTCAGCCGCACGTCGGCAAGCCTTGCGCTCGATATCGTGTGAGCGCGCACGCCTTCAGGGTTCGTGGTGCCGGTGTGATAGCCTATGAAGATCGCGCCGTCGAAGGTCTCGTCTATGCCCTGCATCATCATGAGCGGGCGGGGCCAGCTACGAACGAGCGTGATGTTTTTGGGCAATTTTTCGATCAACAGATTCTCTCCGTTGCCGTGCGAGTCGCTCACCACGATTTCCGTAGCTCCCGCCTCAAAGGCCGCTTCTATGGCCGCATTGACCTCTGCTGTCATAAACTCGCGGAAGCGATTATATTCGAAGCCCGACGGGCCGAGTTGGTCGCCCGTAACCGCGCCCACAGTGCCTTCCATATCGGCCGATATGTATATCTTCATCTTCCTCCCCTGAGCATTGCCGGTTGCGGCAAGTGCGATGATCGAGATAAAAACCGCAAAAGACCATGTTTTGAATTTCACCGGAGCGCCTCCTATATGCCGGGGCGAGGTCTCAATCACCTTGCGCGCGGCAGTCGAGATTCTTTCTGCGCGAAACGAACGGGCCTGGCGGGCGCTCTGAGAAAGTATTCTTTGAGAAAGTATTCTTTGACGCGCCCCCGTCCGGGCGAAGCGGACCCGATTCGATATGCGGGAGCGAGAACGGCTCCCAACTGAACGAGCGGTAGGTCATCGCTCATCGCAGCCTTATAAATTCCCGACCCGCTTCGAATCCCCTAAACCGGCCTCTATCTTTACTTTGCGGCAATCTTACAGGTTTCGGCGTCGCGGACACAAGCGTCCGGCGGTCAAAAAGAGCTTGACAAGCTTGCCGAAAAGAACAATGATAGGCCCGTTCAAAGACTCTCAAGCTGTTTTTATTTTCAGAATCTCAATTGGTATTCCGGTGCTTTGAATTTCTGCCTTTAAGCGTTTGATAATTTGCCTGATGCTTTGAATTTCTACCTTATAATTTTTGCCGTTTCGCCTGGCTCACGTTCAGGCTGATTTTTAGCCAATGGACCTCGAACTCTCCCTGGAACCGGTTGCGAGTTTTATTTTCGGGTGAGGCTGGAACCGCGTAAGAAAGAAATCTTTTCGGCTTCATAAATACGATGAGGCAATTCACCGCTCACAGGCATTGAAAGGAGAAGCAAGTTATGCGTTACAAATTCAGGCACTTGCTGCTGGCAGCCACAGTATTGATGCTGGTCGCAAGGACGGCTTTCCCAGTTATAGCGCAAGATCCTACCGGCTCTATACGTGGCACGGTCAAGGACGAGCAAGGCGCTGTGATTCAAAACGCCGCCATAACGGTCACCAACAAGGCGACCGGCGACGTGAGAAAATCCAATACCGGCGGAGACGGCATATTTCAGGTGAGTGCTCTCTTGCCGGGCGACTATGAAGTCAAAATCGAAGCCCAGGGCTTCGCCACTCAAATCCTCAATCTTCTCGTACAGGTCGGAAATACCTCTTCGGGCGATACCTCGTTGCGCGCCGGCGCGCCCGACGAAATAGTCGACGTTACGGCCGAGGCCCCGATAATAGACAAACAGAACTTCAAGATCGACGGCGTCGTTACCCGTCAGAAGATAGACGCCCTGCCTCTCAACGGGCGCAACTTCCTTCAGCTTGCGGCCCTTGAGCCGGGCGTGTCGGTTTCGACCTCGAATCCCGGCAACGCCAACAACCTCTTCAACGTATCGATCGGAGGCGCTCCTTCGGCGCTTACGCGAATCACGGTCGATGGGGGCAGCGTGCTCGATTACGTCACGGGCGGCGCAGCCCAGAATTTCTCGACCGAGACGATACAGGAATTCCAGATCTCGACTTTCAACTTCGACCTGGCAACAGGGGTTACGGGGGTCGGGGCCGTCAACATCGTGTCGCGCACGGGAACGAACGATTTTCACGGCAACGCTTTCGTATACTTCCGCGATGATTCGATTGCGGCTGTGCCGACCCTCCAACAGGGCGCTCCCGATTTTCGCCGCTACCAGTACGGCGGCTCTTTCGGCGGCCCGATCAAAAAAGATCGCGCGCTGTTTTTCGGCAACGTCGAGTGGCTGGACCAGGATGCGGTCTTCTCGACAAGACATCAGGCGTCAGCCGGGTTCCGCGGAATCTCCCAGTTCGATATAATCAACCCAAGCCCTTACGATGGCGTGGTGGCGAACATTCGCTTTGATTTTCCCGGTTTTATCAACGACAAAAACACCCTGTTCGCCCGGTATAGCTACGATAACAACGACACCTTCGGTCCGACGGGGGCTAATACCTTGCCTTCGAACTGGCGCGTCAACTCCAATGCGGACCACAACATTCAAACCGGATTGACGACCCTTCTCAATCAGAACGTCGTAAACGACTTCCGCTTCAATTATCAGCGGATCAGAAACGACAGCCTTCTCCCGGAAGAGAGTGACTGCCCGTCGAGCAATCCCGGATGCATAGGCCGGGGCGGCGCATTCATTCAAGTGCTCGGCAGCAACCTGAACCTGGGCAACAACGTCAACGCGCCGCAGAATCGCATACTCGACCGCTACCAGTTCCGCGACGATATGAACTGGCAGAAGGGCGCTCACAGGTTACGTTTCGGCGCTGAGTGGGAGCACGACTATGGCAAGGGCGGCTGGGCCTTCCTGGATCCGGCGCTGCTCATTCTGCATGATCCGGCCTCAGTGATAGCTACTAATGCTGCTATTGATCAATTTCTACCCGCAGCAATAGCGGCGCAACTGAGAATCCCAATATCGCCGGCCTTCACCGATCCCAACATACCGATCACCCTGCAGGACATTCTCAACCTGCCGCTGGCGGTGGCAGTAGTCGGCCTCGGCAACCCCGAACAACCGCCTCCGTTCAATCAGAGCACGGCGCGACAGAGCAATCGCTATCGCTTCTACGCACAGGACTCCTGGCAGGTGCGATCGGATTTCACCTTCACCTTCGGGGCTTCCTATCAGTACGAAACCAATCTGTTCAATCACGACCTGCCCAAACCGGAGTTGCTCAGGCTCTTGATCGGCGACCTCAACCCATCGCCCAAAGATAAAAACAACATCGCGCCATCGATAGGTTTTGCCTGGGACGTGGGCGGCAATGGAAAAACGGTCATACGAGGCGGGGGCGGCATCTACTATGATACGACCCTGTTTGTGACCAGATTGCGCGAGCGCGCAACAATCGGCCCGGCCGGCAACGGACGGAGCCAGTTGTTCGGCTCGTCTTATGCGAACACAGTCAGTTTCCCCTGCTTTGCGGCACCCGGAGTTCCGTGTTCGGCGGTGCTTCCTCCGCCGTTCAACCTGATCACTCCAGGTATCGGCGCGGGTCTCGATTTCAGAGTCATACCGACCAAGTTCACCGGCCAGAACTTCCTGGACATCTTCGGTGCCCAAAACACGGCGCTTCTGGCACAGCTTGAAGCGCTCGGCGGAAGCGGAGTCACCAACATAGAGTTGCTCAAGACAGGGACGGACATTCTCGACCCCGGCAATGTGACCCCATACTCGGAGCAGGTCAGCATAGGCGTCCAGCACCAACTCAAGGGAAACATGGCTGTGTCGGCCGACTTCGTTATGCGCAACCGTTTGCATACCCTGTCGGGAAATCTTGACTATAACCTCTTCAACCGAGCACCCGATCTAGGCGGGCCTGTCATACCCAGGTGCGTCGGCGCTCAGGCATCCGATCCGAGCGCGCTTTGCTCGACCGGGCCGATCAGCATTCTTTCGACCAACGGTCGCGAGCAATACAAGGCGCTGCTTGTGAAACTGGACAAGAGGTTTTCAAATCGCTACCAGTTCACAGCCAGCTATGCTCTGTCGACCTTGAAATCGCACCACACAGGCGAAAACCTGACCAACTATTTCGGCAACTTCGGCTATGACGGAGCAGATGCGCGTCATCGCTTCACCTTCAGCGGAGTGCTCGATTTGCCGTGGGGCTTCCAGACTTCGCTGATCTCGCATTTTTCGACCAAGGGGCCGTTCAATGCTCGCTTACCGAGCGATATAGACATAAACGGCGACGGCACGGGCGGCGACGTTCTGCCGGGGCTTGAGATCAATTCGCTCAATCGCGGAGTTGACAAGGCTGATCTGCAAACGCTGGTCAATCAGTTCAACGCAAGCCTTCCTGCCCTGGCAGATGAGAACGGAATACCGAGGGACGCAGACGGGACCCCGATTCCCCCGCTCTTTCTCCCGCCCGATTTCACTCTGGGTGATTTCTTCCAGTTCCATGACGTGCGCGTGACGAAGTCTTTCAAGTTCGCGGAGCGTTACGAGCTTCAAGGAATATTCGAGGTCTTCAATGTCTTCAACAACGCCAATCTCGGCGGATTCAGCACGAGCCTGGACAAAGGCAGCTTATCGTCCACCGGGCAACTGATCGCGCCGACGACCTTCAGATTCGCTCAACCCACGAACAGAGCGGGCCAGAACTTCGGAAGCGGCGGGCCGCGAGCATTACAGTTCGCCGCTCGTTTCACCTTCTGATCTGTTATTGCAGATGTAAAGAGAGAGAGCCGGAAGAAAGAAATCCTTTATCGGCTCTCTCTCTTTTTTATACGCTCCCAGGTAAGAACTTCATTTCACAGCTTTATCGCGCCGCTTCGAGTCCCGATCCGCCTTCTGAGTATTCGGGCTGCACGCGGACGACGCCGAATTGCCGGTCTTCGCCTTCGCGTATGGCCGCCATCATCCAAAGGAAATTGATCCGCCCGCCCGGCGCGGCGACGTTCGGGTGATAGCCCTGCGGCATCAATACGCAGTCCCCTTCGCGCACGACCTGCACAAGTTCCGGCTCGTCGGGATTCGTGTAAACGAATTGCACGCCGAAAGAGGGCGCGGGCATATCGATGAAAAGATATGCCTCTTCGAGCATCCGCGAATGTTCGTGCGGGGGCCAGGAAGTCCAGTTGCCGGGCGACGAAAAAGTGACGCCCGCCATTATGCGCCCGGCTTCTACATTAGCGCCGAGCAAGACGTTCAGGTCGCGCTCGGTGGGCGGCGTGCCCGCTATGAAATGGAGTTTGGGATTCTGCCCGACATCTCTAAAAGCGACGAACTGAACCGGATAACGATTGGAAACGGGCGCGGAGATTTCCGCAAGGTCGCAACCTTCGCCGCTCGTTCGGACCTCTATATCGGAATCGCGCGGAACGTATAGCGCGTCATAGCGAGAGAGCTTGAAAGTTTCTCCCCCGGTCGAAACCTCTGCCGAGCCATTCAGGCAAACAAGCCCTGTCTCGTGGTCTTCGTTATGGAAATTCACGGCCGCCGCGCCCGCCATGAAATCTTTGTCGAGCGTTATGCGCCCGTAGTGCAGGTAGCGCGCAGCGGTCTCGCCCGGCGCGACCGCCCTTCGGCGTCCCTTGCCCTTGTGCGTGCCGGGCACGAAGCAGGTCGCGGGCGTGATGTCGAAAAGCGTTATCTCTTCAGACATAAAACTCTTCTCCTTGCCTTGGTCTATTTTTTCGTGAGTCTCCGGATTCTTGAGTTTGAAGCGAAGAGGCGCAAGTTCCCATTTCTCGCCGAGCAGGATCGGTCATTGATCGTGTTGTCTTATCACTACAGAGATACTGTCTGCTCGGCCCAGAATTGAAACTCACGGTGTTTATTCTCCTCGGCTTTCGCGAGGATTTCGCCGCTGGCCACGCGACACACCTGCTCGAAGACGCGCGCGCCGACTTCATCTATAGTCTCGGTGCCCTCGATTACGCCGCCCGCCGAAAGGTCCAGATCGCGCGACATCCTCTGAAAGACAGGCGTGTTCGAGGCCAGCTTGATTACCGGCGCTATGGCGTTGCCTATGGTCGTGCCGCGCCCCGTTGTGAAGACTATGACCGTCGCTCCGGCCGCGACCAGTCCCGGCGTCGACTCCTGATCGTAGCCCGGTCCCTGCATCAGGTTTGTCCCCCGGTTCCGAGGCGTCTCGGCGTATTCGATCACGCCCTCTATGCGCGTCGTTCCCGCTTTGGAGATCGCGCCGAGCGATTTGATCGTGATGTTGAGAAGCCCGCCCGCGACGTTGCCCGGACTCGGATTCTGGTCCAGCACCGCGCCGAACTTCGATGCGTACTCCTTGTACCAGTCGACCATGCGATAGACCGCGCGGCCCGTTTCGGCATCCTTCGCGCGGTTGGCGAGTATGTGCTCCGCGCCGTAGAACTCAGGCACTTCGGTGATTAAAACCGTCCCCCCGGAACGAACCAGCAGGTCGGCAGCGCGGCCCAGAGAGGGATTTGCCGAGATGCCCGAAAAACCATCCGACCCTCCGCACTTGACCCCCATCACGAGCTCGCTTATCGAAACCTCTTCCCGCACGGCGCGGTTCACTTCCGGCAGCATCCATTCGACTTCTCTCAGCCCTCGCTCGATGGCCCCCTGAGTCCCTCCCGCCTCCTGAATGCCTATCCTGGCAATGGGCTTGTCGAAAGACTTTTCTCGTTTCAGAAGATATTTTTCAACATAAGCGAGGTTCGTTTTTTCGCAGCCTAAATCCATCAGTATTACCGCTCCGACATTCGGGTGATCGGCGTAGTTGGAGAGCGTGCGCAGCATCACATCGAGGTTCGAGCCGTCCTGGCACCCGCAGCCCTTGTTGTGAGGGATCGCCACCACGCCATCGACATTGGGGTATCGCTCACGCCTGTAAAGCATGAACTCCGCCATCATGGATATCTGTTGCGCCTCGTGGCTCGCGCACATGCTCGTGGGCACGATCAGCACATAGTTGCGCGTCCCTACGCGCCCGTCCGCGCGGCGGAAACCTGAGAACCGCGCGCGCTCTTCTTCGGGGATGTAATCGGGTAGCGGCGTGGAGATGTCTTCGGGGAGGTCGCGCACAGGCGGAATTCCGTTCGACATGTTGGAGTGCGAGATGTGATCGCCCTCGGCGATGCCCAGCGAAGTGCCTATGGGGTGGCCGAACTGCAAAACGAACTTGCCCGCAGGAATGTGACGTATGGCGAAACGATGGGCGGGAGGCACTCTTGCAATCACACGGATGACGCGGCCGTTGGGAAGGGAGACTTCGAGTCCCGGCTCGGTCTCGCTCTTGACCACCGCCACATTGTCTTTTGGATCGACTATGATGGCATAGTCCGTGATCGGTGAAGCCTGTAGGTTGGCGCTCGTCATGATTTTCAACTCGTTTCGTTCGGCCCTAAGCTTCCAGAACATCCGGCAGTATCAATGATCTGACGTTCGGATGCAGACGCACCCACAGTCCGGGATTCTCATCAAGTTGCGCTGCGCGGCCGTCTGGGTCTTCCGATATTTCCGTCTCAAGCACGCGGCCAAAGCTTTCGCGCTTTGCCGGGGCCGTCCGCGCGTCGACTATCGATTGCACGATTCTCTTCGCGCTGAGAATCGCCGCCGGGCCGAGCGTCAGAATCTTCCTGGCGCGTCGGCATTCGGTTTCATCCGCATGCTCGACGGCGCTCCCTCCGGCTTTGAACTTGGTTATGTGATGCTCAAGGATGGTTGAAGATATGGGAATCACTCCTGCCATATCGCTTGCGGTCGCGCCCGAACCGGGCTTGATGTAGGCCAGATGCGATGCTGCGCCCGGCTCCGGCCCAAGCCCCAGAAAGAAGATGTCTATGCCTCCGAGAGAGTCCATCTTCTCCACGTAGCGCGCCAGTTCGCCTTCGAGGTCGTCCGCGTCTGTGCGCATGGGAGTGAAAGACTTCACCTTCTCGAAGAACCGCTCGCCGAGCAGACGTTCGAAGTCTCGAACGAAACTCAGCCCGTTATCCCTTCGCATGGGCGCGAGCGCATCCTGAGTGAAGACGTGAAGACGGCCGAGCAAATCATCCATCCCATCCGCCCGCGCCGCTTCGCCCAATAGGCGATGCAGAGCCTGCGCGCCGCGCCCGCCGAGCAGAATGATTACCAGATCGCCCGCTTTGGAGCGAGCGGCTTCTTCTATCTCTTCAAGCATCGCGCGGCCGACATCGTCTTCCGTTTCGAGCACCTCGAAATCGAGCCTCCGCGATGACAGGCGGGCCAGCAACTCCCGACCTTCAGACACGGCGCGGCCGAGCCATACGTTGTCACCGACAACTCGACGAATTATGTTTGAACGACCGGGTGTGGACAATTCATTTCTCCTCGATTTCTTCGCCTCAGCTAAATCAAGAAAACACCGAATGGTCAAACCATTTTCAAAATGAAGCAGGGCCATTTAATCACACAAAAAGGAATAAGGCAAGATAATTTGCATCAATTATGGTTTTAACTCAAAATTCATTCCTTAAAATTCAATCGAACTTGACAGAAACCTTTCAATGGTGTTACACACTATCCATTCATTATTTAATTGGTTTTACCTTTGACGGTTTTTAAGAAGGAGCAAGGATCAATGAACTACTCCCCTCTGGAATTGAATGGCAAGGTAGCGGTAGTCCTTGGCGGCACTTCAGGCATAGGCCGGGCCATAGCTTTCGGACTGGCCGAGGCCGGGGCTGAGACAATAGCGACATCCCGTCGTATGGAGCAAGTCGAAGCGGCGGCGGCGGAGATCGAACGACGCGGCAGGAGGACGATTCGCGCCGTCTCTGACGTGGCTGACAGGGCTTCTTTAGAGCGCCTTCTTGCAGAAAGCGTCGAAGCGTTCGGGAAGGTCGATATCCTGGTCAACTCGGCGGGCCGTACCAAACGCGCTCCGACGCTCGACTTCTCTGAAGAGGACTGGAACCTTATAATCGAAACGAACCTGACGGGCACGTTGCGGGCCTGTCAGATTTTCGGGCGTCATATGCTTGAGCGCCGCTACGGGCGCATCATCAATATCGCATCGCTTTCCACATTCGTCGCGCTTCAGGAAGTAGCGGCTTACTCGGCCAGCAAAGCGGCGGTCGCGTCGCTCACGAAATCGCTGGCCGTCGAATGGGCGACGAGCGGGGTTTGCGTCAACGCCATTGCGCCCGGAGTCTTTCGCACGCCGCTCAACGAGAAGTTGCTCGACGAGACGGAACGCGGGCGCGAATTCCTTCTGCGAACGCCTATGAAGAGGTTCGGCAGGGTCGAAGAACTGGCCGGGGCGGCGATCTTTCTCGCTTCGGACGCAGCCAGTTTCATCACAGGCGAGATACTCGTCGTCGACGGCGGATTCCTTGCGAGCGGAGTCAATCAGTAAGAACTCGCGCTGATAAGGCTTCGTCACATCCGGTCTTATGGTTACGATATGTCGGACTCATCATCGATCCAGCACTCAATATATAGAAGCCCGACTTGCAATCTGACAAAGCGTCGTTAATATACTTTCCGGCACGAGGAAAATAATGAAAGAGGCAACCAAGCTGGAGGCTGCCATCGTGCAGTCAGAACCTGAAGTCGAAAGAGGCGCAGGCGGACGCACAGGGCATTACCGCTGGGTGATCTGCGCGCTGCTCTTCTTTGCCGCGACCATAAACTACATCGACCGTCAGGTGATAGGCATACTCAAGCCCACTCTTCAGGAAGAAATCGGATGGAACGAGGTCGAGTATAGCTGGATAGTCTTCTCCTTTCAGGCCGCTTATGCGCTCGGACTGCTTGCGGTCGGCCGTTTGATGGATTGGCTGGGCACTCGCAAAGGTTTCTCTTTAGCGATAATCTTCTGGAGCGTGGCGGCGATGGGGCATGCGCTCGCGCGGTCGGTGATGGGATTCAGCGTCGCGCGCTTTCTGCTGGGGCTTGGCGAATCGGGCAGCTTTCCGGCCTCGATCAAGACCGTAGCCGAGTGGTTCCCCAAACGAGAGCGCGCGCTTGCGACAGGCATATTCAACGCAGGCACGAACGTCGGGGCGCTTGTGACGCCTCTCATCGTCCCCGTAATCACTATCGCGTGGGGATGGGAGTGGGCATTCATCCTCACGGGCGCGATAGGTTTCCTATGGCTCGTCTTCTGGCTTATGTTCTATCGCAGGCCGGAAGAGCACCCGAAACTATCGAAGGCGGAACTCGCGCACATCCGCAGCGATCCGCCCGAACCGGCCATCAAAATTCCCTGGGTGAAGCTCTTTCCTCACAGGCAGACGTGGGCCTTCGCCCTCGGAAAATTCATGACCGACCCTATCTGGTGGGTCTACCTGTTCTGGCTGCCGGACTTTCTCAACAAGCGACACGGTCTGGGCCTCAAAGATTTCGGCCTTCCGCTGGTGATCATTTATCTCATCGCAGACATAGGCAGCGTCGGCGGGTGGTTGTCGTCGGCTCTGATCAAGCGCGGGTGGAGCATAAACGCCGGGCGCAAGACGGCCATGCTTGTCTGCGCTTTGTGCGTAGTTCCGATAGTCTTCGCCTCTCAGACCTCGAACCTCTGGGTGGCAGTCGTTTTGATAGGACTGGCGGCGGCGGCGCATCAGGGCTGGTCTGCAAATATCTTTACGCTTGTGTCGGACACCTTTCCGCGCCAGGCGGTCGGCTCGGTCGTAGGCATAGGCGGAATGGCCGGGGCGATAGGCGGGATGCTGATCGCTCGAATGGTCGGCGAGATACTGGAGCGAACCGGAAGCTATGTGCCGATCTTCATCATCGCGGCTTCGGCTTACCTCCTTGCGTTGCTGGTGATTCACTTGCTCGTGCCGCGACTCGAACCGGCTGATCTTTAGAACGTGGCGGGCTTATACTGAAATGGCTGAATCATTGAATGTGAAATCGAAAGAAGGTTGCCGCTGGGATATGGTCAGCCTCGGCGAGGTGATGCTGAGGTTCGATCCGGGCGAGGGGCGCATTCACACAACACGGTCTTTTCAGGTGTGGGAGGGCGGCGGCGAGTATAACGTCGCGCGCGGGCTGAGGCGATGTTTCGGGATGGGGACGGCCGTAGTGACGGCGCTTGCAGATAATCCCATCGGGCGTCTCGTTCAGGATTTGATATATCAGGGAGGCGTCGATCAATCGCACACTCTATGGGTGAAGTATGACGGCGTGGGGCGCGAGGTGCGCAACGGCTTGAACTTCACCGAGCGCGGGTTCGGCCTTCGCGCTGCGCTCGGATGCTCAGACCGTGGCCACACGGCCGTTTCGCAACTCCGCCCCGGCCAGATCGATTGGGAAGAGATTTTCGGGCGCGAGGGCGCGCGATGGTTCCACACGGGCGGCATATTCTGCGCGCTCTCGGAGACGACTCCTCTCGTCGCCCGCGAAGCGATGGAAGCGGCTCGCAGTCACGGCACAGCCGTTTCTTATGACCTGAACTATCGTGAATCGCTATGGAGATCAATCGGAGGCAAAGCGCGCGCGCAGTCGGTCAATCGGGAGCTAGCGCCGCTTGTAGATGTGATGATAGGCAACGAGGAAGACTTCACGGCCTGCCTGGGCCTTGAGGTCGAAGGACTCGATGAGCATCACTCGAAACTCGAAGTCGATAGTTTCCGTCGCATGATCGAGCGCGCCGTCGAAGAGTCCCCCAACTTCAAGGTCGTAGCCACGACCCTGAGAAACGCCAGGACCGCCACGATCAATGATTGGGGCGCGGTCTGTTACGCGGGCGGCGAACTCTATCAGGCGCAGACGCGAGAGAGGCTCGAAATATTCGACCGCGTAGGCGGCGGCGATTCGTTCGCTTCGGGGTTGATTTACGGGCTGATGACCGGGCGCGGGCCTGAGTGGGCCGTCGAGTGCGGTGCGGCGCACGGCGCGCTGGCGATGACCACGCCGGGCGATACCACTATGGCGACGCTCGCCGAGGTCGAGCGCGTGATGAAGGGCGGCACGGCTCGCGTCGCACGGTGATCGCCTTACACTGCGCGCGGGTACTTCCTGGGAGCGCAGGCATCCTACCTGCTGGCGCTTACACATTGAGGGGACTGAGGGAAACCCTCGATTCAAAAGGAAGATGAAGGGTATTACTCTATCTTTTTCATCATGCCGCGCGCAGTAATCTGTACGGGTGGCCCTGTTGCCTTTTGGAGGCTCGATGAACAAATCGGAAGCGATTCGATGGATCAAAGAGACGGGGATAATCCCCGTCGTGCGCGCCGCTTCGGCCGATGAAGCCATGCGCGCCATCGAGGCGATCAAAGAGGGCGGCGTCTCGGTGCTGGAAATCACGATGACCGTGCCCGGAGCCGTGAGGGTGATCGAAGAGGTGGCCGCGCGTTACGGCTCCAGTGTGCTGGTCGGAGCGGGGACGGTGCTCGACTCGGAGACCGCTCGCGCCTGCATACTCGCGGGCGCGCAGTTCGTGGTCAGCCCCGCGCTCGATATGGATATGATCGCTTGCTGTCGCACTTACAGCATCACGGTCGTGCCGGGAGCTATGACCCCTACCGAAGTCCTTCAGGCGTGGAGAGCGGGCGCTGATTTCGTCAAGGTTTTTCCGGCAAACGCCATGGGGGGAGCGAGCTACATAAAATCTCTGAAAGCCCCTCTGCCTCAGATCGAGATCGTGCCGACGGGCGGCGTGTCGCTTGAGACCGCCGCAGCTTTCATCAAGGCCGGGGCGAGCGCGTTAGGAGTCGGAACAGACCTCGTCGACATAAAGGCCATTCGAGAAGGGCGGGATAGTCTCATCACCGAACGCGCGCGTCATTTCGCACAGATCGTGAAAGAAGCGCGCAAAATCTCTTGACACATCCAATTCATCCGTCACAGATCGAAGATCATGCTTTCGCGCTTGCGCCATCGCCGGTCGAGGTTTCATCGCCGGACGTAGAATTATCTTCTTCCGACTCTTGCGCCTTTTGAGCGAGCATCAGGTGATCGCGCATGGCGTTGCGCGCAGCTTCCGAGTCGTGATCGCGGATCGCCCGGTAAATCTGCCTGTGCATCTCGGCCGATTCTTTCAGGTCTTTAGCCCGTTTGACCGTCTTGCTCCGCAATTCCAAAAGTATGGTGGCTACCATATTCATCAGGGCTGTGAGTATGCGATTGCCTGATGCAGAAGCTATCGTTTGATGAAAGTGCATGTCATGGACGAGGAACTGCTCAGGCTCGTCTAGCGAGGCATACATACCGGCAAGCTCTTCGGCCATGGCGGCCATCTGATCGCCCGTCGCGCGCTCTGCGGCAAGCCCCGCTATGGCCATCTCCAGAGACCGTCGCGCCTCGAACATCTCGGCAGTAGTGAAGCCCTGAAGGGCTGCCATCAAACGCAGAGGGCTGCTGTCGAGCGCAGGCGGCCCTGCCGAATCTACTACGAAAGTCCCGGCTCCCTGCCGCGATTGCAGGACGCCGAGAGCCGCAAGAGAGCGTATCCCCGCGCGCAAGGTTGGGCGGCTCACTCCGAGCAACTTCGCAAGGTCTCTCTCCGGCGGCAGGCGGTCGCCCGAACGCAGTTCGCCTCGCTGTATCATCTCCCGGAGCCGCGAAACAACCTCTTCCGAAGTCGTTCCGCTTCGCCCGGAGTCATTGATTTTGAATTTATTCAAGCTTGAATCGGTCATACCATTATACGTCGACAAGAACCTGGGATTATCCAATATGGCTGACACAAAAACTATCGGGTTTTCCAGTCAGTCGCATATTCAAATGAATCATTTGCATTTTAGACCTTTTGGCCGTCAATGTCGAATACAACCTTCGGGGCGATCCTGGATTGGTTTTACCAACGCCCTCGTGAAAGAGATAAACTTCAACGTGGTTGGATTCATAATGCAAACTTTTCCGGGATTCTACTGAGCGGTCATCTCTTCCATTTCAAGGCTTGCCCAGAGAAAAGCCGCGACCCCTTTCGAGTCATTCACCTGCCGCGCGGTGTTTATGTATGAAGCATAATCGCCTTTCGAAACTTTGGGATTGAGGGTTCCAATCCAGACCGTGCCTGTGATACTGCGCGCGGGGCAAAATGAAAATTTTTCCAGAGAGGAACGCTTATGTGGAGTGCGCCGCCCTTTTTCTTTCTTCAGAGATTTCTTT
>JAKEHD010000287.1 GCA_022615215.1 Blastocatellia bacterium | reverse complement strand
GTCACATCTATAGCTCTTAGAAATCCCGATAACAGGTTCGGATCGATTATGAGAACAGTATCCCGGACTATGCCGGACTGTGACCGCCGGATTGCTTCAACTACAGATTGACCAAAAGCAGATTCATAAGAGCGAGTAATGTTTCCTTTCACAAGCAGGAGGTTTTATGGATAGAAAGTATAAACAGCGCGGCTATCAGGACGAGGATAGGGAGCAAAAGCCGCGCCCGGCCCCTTCGCAAAAAAGCGATGTGCGCTCGCCTAAGATGCCCGCTTTCCGCGAAGTCACACGCTGTGCCCTCTGCGGCATGCAGATCAACATAGACGTGGGCGGCATCGCCAAGGAGGCCACCTGTCCCAAATGCCGCGCCGATTTGCATACCTGTAAGAACTGCGTGAGCTTCGATCCGGGAGCGCGGTTTCAATGCCGCAAGCCCATCACGGAACGAATAGCGAAGAAGGATGTGCGCAACGAATGCGAGGTTTTCGAGCCGCGCAAGACCGTAGAGCGCGAGACCACGACCGCACCCGCAGAGACCAAAGACCCACGCTCGGCCTTCGATAAGCTTTTCAAGATCTGACTGATTTTCGTCAAGCGCCGATATGGCGGCCCCTGACAAATCACCGACGAGCCTGGCAGCGAAATGCGCCGTCGTCAGTCTTCAGCCGTCAACCATCGGTGGTCGGTGGTCAGCTATTAATGCTGATAGCTGATAGCTGATCCCTGCTATAAAAGCGATCGATCGGCGGGCGGCAGAAATCTGCGCACTGCGTATCTGTAGATTGCTCCACCCACAAGCCCGCCCATCACGGGCGCGACGATGTAGAGCCACCACTCGTTGCCGCGAGGGCCTGGAAATGCAATAGGGCCGTAGCCTGCGAGGTAGGCAAACAAACGCGGGCCGAAATCCCGCACGGGATTTACCGCATCCATAGTGAGCGGCGCGCCTATGCCGACTATAGCGGTGACTGTAAGGCCGACGAAAATGGGACCAAGCCCCGCCTGCGGGAGGCCGGGGTTATCAGGCTCGGTAAGCGCGAAGATCACCATCAACAAAATCATCGTGAGGACCACTTCGACGAAGAATGCGCCGCCCGTGCCGACCCGCGCCATAGCCGCTTGATCTACGCCGACGCTTCCCGGATTCGGATAAAAACAGGAAAAGACCATCATAAGCTTCTGGCTGCCCGCCGCGCCTATTTCAACGCCTAGCTTTGCGGCCGTATCTTCCCAGAAGCCTCGCCACATAATATAAATGCAAGCGGCGGCGGTAAACGCGCCCGCTATTTGACTGATGATATAGGGCACGATTCTCGAACGGGGAAACCCGCGAAAGGCGGCCATAGTGATAGTGACCGCCGGGTTGAGGTGCGCGCCCGACACCGGTCCCGCGACGTATATGGCGAATGTCACCGCAAGCCCCCACATCGCGGCAACTCCCCACCCGTCGATTGCGCCCGTAAGCACAGCGACCGCGACAGCCCCATCGCCGAGAAGCATGAGTATGAACGTTCCTATGTACTCGGCCAGGCATTGCCCGGTCAGACTTGCCGTAAAGACCGCACTACCTTCTTTGCCGGTTTCTTTAACTATCTCCGCTTCGACAGCTACGTTTGACACAGTTCACCTCAATGAAAATCTCGAATCACAGAAACGATGAACGCGGAACGATGATATGATTCACATAGCTCCGGGTGAATCATATCATCATTCATCGTTCATCATTTCCTTTAGAGATACTCTTGCGCGAAATGGAGCGCGCGCCAGTATGACCGGCGGGCGAATCCGGGCCAACTCGCGTTCAAGACGGGAACGGCGCTGGTCGCCTGGCTCTCTTGCCATCTGTTAGACCAGCCGCTCAGATCCCAAAGCAGGTCGGCTCCCGAAAGGCCCGCCTCGACTATCGCGCCCGCAGGCTGGCGGCCGTTCTCGCTGTATGTGTTATCGTGAACGAAATTGTTTTCCGGCGTCGGCCCTACGTCGAATACTGTTCCTTTAGGAAAAGCTATTTCGAGGCTGAATATCCCGACACCGTAAGAGTTATTGCCGCGTATTTCGTTCCCTGTGATTTCGGTGTTGTCTGCGGCCATAATCATTATGCCTACGCCCGGCGGAACCCTTGAGACGATGGCATTCGGGTTTCCGAAATTCGGGTGGTTGTTTTCTATCACGCGGTTGTTTCTCACTACGCAATCTCGGCCCGCTTTCGACGGATTGTTCGGCAGGATGAAGACGAGTATGCCGCCCGTGTTGTTATGGACATAGTTGTTTTCGACCACTGCATTGATGGAGTTTTCTATCTCTATGCCCGTGACATTACTGTGCGCCTCGCAGTCCCTGACCACTATGTCGCGCGACTGGCCCACGTATATCGCGGCGTCGGCTATGCGCGTCGCTTTCACCCGCTCTATGGTCACTCCCGTGCAGCTTATGGGATATGTGCCATACAGCCCCGTGTCATCGATTATCAGGTCTCGAAAGACAGGGCCACGCGCATTCTGCACGACGACTCCGTTGCCCGTGTAGTGGCGCACCTCGAAGCCTTCTATATGAAAGTCATTGCCCGTAGCGATCACGCCGTCGGCCATCTTCTTTTGCCCGTCGAGGATGGGCCTTTGCGGCGCGCCATTTGCGGTTCCATTCTCAGTTATTACTCCGCGCAGGGTGATTTTGTCCGTATCGACTATGATCTCTTCGTGATAGATGCCGGGCAGAGCTTCTATCGTATCGCCCGGACGGGCGCGGTCTACGGCCGCTTGAATCGATTCGCCCGCTTTCACTGTGATCGTTTGCGGCCCTCGATCAGGGTCTTCTTCGCGGGGCGAGCCTGTGTTGTATTTTGCGATGAGAGCGCGCGCGGGATTCTCCAAACGAGGAACGACTTCAAGGCCCGACGGCACACTCTCGGGCCAGGAGGGCAGGTTCGATTCGTCCACGAGCGCGTAGAGGAACGCTACGAGATCGGCTTTCTCCTCGGGCGTGATGGTGTAAGGTCTTATCTTGTCGTCGATGTGCGGCGTATCGAATCCGATTCCAGGCCCTCCCCCTGCGGCGTAGAAATCGAGCACTTCTTCCAGGGTCTTGAATCGGCCGTTGTGCATGTAGGGAGCATTGAGCACCGCGTTGCGAAGAGTGGGCACCTTGAAAGCCCGCTTGTAGCCGTCACCGCCCTCGACTTCGGCCCGTCCGTAATCGGGCTTTTGTCCTTCGAGATCGGGCACGCCTATTATCTTGAAGTCGGGGTTTGCAAACGTAGGCAATCCGTGACATTCGAAGCAGCGGGTCTTGCCCGACCGGAACAGGTTGAATCCTCGACGCTGTTCGATGGTGAGCGCGTGGCGGTCGCCTTTCGCGTATCGGTCGAAGGGAGAATTATTGGCCGTGAGCGTCCGCTCGAACGCGGCGATGGCTTTTACTACGGCGTCCATGGATATGCTCGAACCGTTCTGGCTGCCGAACGCTGCATCGAAGCGGCGCGCGTATTCGGGGATTGCTTTCAACTCTGCCGCAAGCGACTCCGCATCCTGGGCCATTTCGATTTCGCTCGTGATGGGATTTTTGGCCTGGTCTTCGAGGTCCGTGGCTCGCCCGTCCCAGAACTGTTTATGGTTATAGGCGGCATTCCATAGAGTGGGCGACCCTCGGCGCACGACTTCTCCGCCCGCGCGGTCGGGACCAAGCCCGCGCCCGCCTTTGCCCATAGCCAGCCCGCGCCCGTCCGTAAATCCCAGATCGGGATGATGGCATGTGGCGCATGATATATCATTCGCGCCTGAGAGAACCGGGTCGAAGAACAGTAATCGGCCGAGTTGCACTCTTTCGTCCGTTTCAGGGTTGGCGGCCAGAGGATTATCATCCCGGACGATCATCGAAGGGAATGGCCGATTGAGACCGTTTCCTCTCGCGGGCGCCCCTGCGGTGCTTTCATCCCCGGCAAAGTCCGCTCGCGCGGGCCAGAACCCCAGCGCGAGCGCGCCGACGAAAAAGGCGGCCACGAGTATCAACAAGATTCGCTTCCATAGCGAGCGACGGCCCGGCTGAGGTTCAGCTTTAGTCTCCTGGGTTTGCGCTTTTTGAGATTTCGTTGCGGTCATAATTTCGATCCTCCCTTGTGAATTCGCTAAGGCAGAGGTGAATGATCGAGCGTAGCGATTATATTTCACCTGTCGCTCAAGTCAAGGCGGCATCCCGTTACCGAACTATCGATCATTTTCGAGATGGCCCTGAAATAGGGACGCAAGCCGCGAGAGCAGGGATCAAAAACATTTCAGAGAATCTGAATGACGACCTGAATAAACTCTTTGGCCCCCTCTGCCATCCTGCTGGTATACTTACTCGTTGATCTGCTGTATTGAAACGGACCTTATAAACGAAGGAAAGGTATTATCTGATCGAACGACTCGATAGAATGAAGAGTGATTTTTAATGACTGATCTATCAAAAATTAGAAACTTCTCGATCATCGCGCACATAGATCACGGCAAGAGCACGCTCGCCGACCGATTGCTCGAAGCGACGGGCGCTCTCTCCGAGCGCGAGATGAGCGAGCAGGTGCTCGATGCTATGGACCTCGAACGCGAGCGCGGCATAACGATCAAAGCCCACTCGGTCAGGCTCAATTACAAGGCCAAAGACGGAAGCGATTATCTGCTCAATCTCATAGACACGCCGGGACACGTCGATTTTTCCTACGAAGTGTCGCGGTCGCTATCGGCCTGTGAGGGCGTTCTGCTGATCGTAGATGCATCGCAAGGCGTAGAGGCGCAAACGCTCGCAAATACTTATCTGGCCCTGGATCACAACCTTCACCTGATCCCCGTCATAAACAAGATAGACCTGCCCGGCGCTGAACCCGACCGCGTGCGCGAAGAGATCGAGCACACCATTGGCCTTGAAACCGATAACGCCCTGATGGTCTCGGCCAAGATGGGCATAGGCATAGAAGATGTGCTCGAAGCCATAGTGCGCGAGGTGCCGCATCCATCGGGCGACCCGGAGGCTCCGCTCAAAGCCTTGATCTTCGACTCGTGGTTCGACAGCTACAGGGGCGTGGTGGTGCTGCTCAGAGTGATCGATGGAGCGATAAAGCCAGGCATGAAAGTTCGTCTGATGGCTGCGGGGAAAGAGTACGAAGTCGACGCGCTCGGCGTGCTCACTCCCAAGCCGCGCGAGATAGATCGTCTCGGCGCGGGAGAGGTCGGTTTTTTGACGGCTTCGATCAAGACAGTAGCCGACGTTGAGATCGGCGACACCGTTACCGAGCGCGCCCGGCCTACTTCGACGCCCTTTCCGGGATTCAAACACATCAAGCCTATGGTATTTGCGGGGCTTTATCCCATAGAGTCGAATCGTTATGAAGAACTGCGCGACGCGCTCGACAAACTCAGGCTTAACGATTCGTCATTTTTCTATGAGCCGGAATCATCGGCCGCGCTCGGATTCGGGTTTCGCTGCGGCTTCCTCGGACTTCTGCACATGGAAATAGTGCAGGAGCGATTGGAACGCGAGTTCGACCTCGAATTGATAACGACCGCTCCAAACGTGCGCTACCAGGTGACTACGACATCGGGCGAACTGCTTGAGATCGATAGCCCCTCGAAGCTGCCCGATCCGGGCCGCATAGAGAAGATCGAAGAGCCTATCATAAGGGCGATGATAATGAGCAACGAAGAGTACGTGGGGCCTCTGTTCGCCCTGCTCGAAGAGAAGCGCGGCATACAACTCGGATTCGAATACCCGACGCCCAAGCGCGTATTGCTCACTTACGAGTTGCCGCTTTCGGAGATCATGGTCGACTTCTACGACCGTCTGAAATCGCTCTCGCGCGGCTATGCGTCTTTCGATTACGAGTTGACGGGTTATCGCGAAGGCAAACTCGTGAAGCTGGACATACTGGTCGCAGGGGAATCCGTCGATGCGTTATCGTTGATAATACACCACGAGCACGCTTATGAACGCGGCCGCGCGATTGTCGAAAAGATGCGGCAGCTCATCCCGCGCCAACTGTTCGAGGTTCCCATACAGGCCGCCATCGGCAACAAAGTGATAGCGCGAGAGACTGTAAAAGCGTTGGGCAAAAACGTGCTGGCCAAATGCTATGGCGGCGACATCACGCGAAAGCGAAAGCTGCTCGAAAAACAGAAAGAGGGTAAAAAGCGCATGAAACGTGTGGGCCGCGTCGAGATACCCCAGGAAGCCTTCCTCGCCGTCCTCAAGGTTAACGAATGAGCAGCATTATCAGCTATCAGTCTTCAGCTATCAGAATATGATCTGAAGACTGACGGCTGATGACCGACGGCTGAAGACTGATGGCTGATGGCTGATAGCTGACCCCTGCTTATCCGCTGATGTCGACCTGCTCTACAAAAAGCACTATGCGTGTAGAGACGGCGCGGCCTCTGACTATGGCAGGTTGAAAGGTCCGCTTGTCGAGCAACCACCAGAGGTCTTCGACCAGGCGCGGGTCTCGCGGGTCGTCAATCATCTCCACAAGCCGGGCGCGGCCGTCCGGTCCCACTTCGACAAGGGCTGACAGGCTCTCGTTGTTCGGGTACTCCTGGGCCAGATGGCTGAAGCCTACGAGCGCGCTGTCGTTGAGCACTCGCGGCAATTCATAATAGGGCATTTTATTGTTGGCCGTAGCCGGGTCCGTCGGCAGGCTGTTATAACTCTGATATTGAGGGTACGAGCCGGTGATGACCGGATAGACCTGCGCTCGATCGTCGGCCCCTCCTATGACCGGAATAGGTTTGAATCCCAGAAGCATCAATGTGAACAACGCGGCTGAAATTACCACGCCCGCTGCGTAAGAGACGGGCATTGGGTTCAGCCTGAGCAGCCATTCCGACATGCGGGTACGGAGGCTCACCGCTGTCGACGCCCGACGTTCTACGTTCGACATAATATCGCGATGAAGTTCTCGCGGAACTTTCGGCTGTCGGCGGGTTTTGAGTATGAGCGATAACTCTCTGATTTCCTCCCTGTGCGCGCGACACATCAAGCACCCCGACAGATGCGCGCGGTACTCGGTCAACTCGTTTTCGGCGAGTTGCAGGTCCATATAAAGGGAAGCCATCAATCTAAACTTTTTGCATTTCATAACGACACTAAGAAAGAAATCTTTAACGGTCACGAACGACGAATCGTTCAGATCAAATCCTTCATGCGGCGGCGAAGCTCCTCGCGCCCGCGCGATATGCGGGACTTCACGGTCCCGATTGAAATCCCAAGCGTCTCGGCGATCTCTTCATAAGACATCTCTTCGATTTCGCGCAAGACGAGCGTGACGCGATACTCTTCTTTCATCTCGCCGAGCGACTGCATTACCTGCCGTTCGCGTTCGGCGGCTATGGCCATCTCTTCCGGCGAAGCATCGTTGCACGAAAGCCTTTCGCCTACGCTCGGCTCCGAATCGCTCCGGCTCAATTCGAGCGATACGGTATCGTCCTTATGCCTGCGCCGCCACCATCGCTGCTGGTTCATCGCCTGATTGATGGCTATGCGGTATATCCAGGTCTTCAGGCCCGAATCTCCGCGAAAGCCCTTCAGCCCGCGATAGACCTTCAGGAAGGTCTCCTGCGCGGCGTCGCGCGCGTCTTCCGCGTCGCCGAGCAGCCGATAGCAGAGCAGATAGACCGGCCGCTCGAAGTGCATAACCAGTTCTTCGAATGCTTCCAGGTCGCGGGCGCGCAGACGAGCTATCAACCCCTCTTCGTAGCAGTATTCGACCGGCTTGGCGTCGAATTCCAGACGAGAGAGAGTGGTTTGCTCCAGTGCGGCCATTTCGCTGGTTGACATTGATGGCGCTCCTTACGTTTGGCTTGCCGGAGTGGGCCATCGCCCGATGCTTTACAGAAGCCGAGCGCCGTTGTAGCTCCAAGTAGTACGAGCAATGGCCCCTTCACCTCACTTGTCGCTACGTTTAGACACCCCATCCGGCCAAAAGGTTCCAACCTCTATAAATTTAACACAAAATCGCGGTGCAATCTCGAATAAATCTATCTACAATTCAACTGACGCGCATAAAAGCCGCCGCCGACACGAATGAATACATTTATTGGTCGCCTCGGACGGCACCGCTCGCTTGGGCGCGCAACGATTGACTGGACAAATCATGAAAAATATTCTTCTTCACAACGCAAGGGTAGTCCTCGAACGCGGCATCAAATGCGGAGGCGTACACGTCCGCGACGGACGCATAGCTCAGGTCTTTGGAGAAGAGAGCCGGCCGGTGGGCGCGGGCGATTCAATCGATCTCGACGGGGCATACCTGATGCCCGGCATGCTCGACATACACATACACGGGTCGGCGGGCGTGGACGTTCTGGAAGCCGACCACTATGAACTCGCAAAGCTTTCGGAGTTTCTCATCCGAGAAGGTGTGACCGGCTACTTTGCCACCCTCGTGCCCGCAGACGAGCGCACATACAGGTCGGCGATTGCAGCGATAGATTCCTACATAGAGCGGCGCGATGAAACAGTTCGAAGCGTCGCGCGATTGATCGGGATTCACTTCGAAGGCCCTTTCGTAAGCCATCATCGTTGCGGCGCATTGCGGCGGGAGTATTTCAGAACTTATGACGGCGACCCGCGTTCGATAGACCTCTTCACCGAGAGCCTCTCATCCGCCGCCTGCCCGCGACTCATGACGCTCGCGCCTGAAATCGAAGGCGTGCTCCGGCTCGCGCGCAAGCTCAGGCTCAGAGGCGCGCGCGTCTTCATAGGACATTCGCAAGCCGATTTGGATACGCTTCATCGAGCGGTCGAGGCGGGCGCTCGTCACATCACTCACTTTCCGAACGCGCTCGACGGGTTGCACCATCGCAATCCGGGCGCGGTCGGGTGGGGGCTTGTGCGCGAGGACGTGACTGTAGATTGCATAGCCGATTTTCATCACGTTCATCCGTTGATGCTCCGGTTGATCTATCAGGCGAAAGGCGCTGACGGGATGGCTTTGATAAGCGACGCGATACCGCCTGCGGGACTCGGCGATGGCGAGTTTTCCTTTTGGGGCGAAAAGATCGCGGTGCGCGATGGCAGAACCTCTCTCGCGGGCGCTCTCGAAGAGACCTTAGCAGGATCTGTGATAACCATGAGGCAGGCGCTCAAAAATATCATAGGTCTCGGCGTGCCCGTCGAAGAAGCTGTACGAATGGCGACGCTTGTGCCCGCGCGCGTCGCAGGTATAGACGGATGGTGCGGTTCAATAAAGAATGAAAAACGCGCAGACCTCGTAGCGCTCGATGACGATTTCGAGGTACGGCTCGCTATGATAGATGGCGTAATCGCTTTCGATGCGAGATGATTGCAGCCGCAGAGAGACGAAGCGTTCAACCCTGATTTATGAGTCGAAAGCGCGTCAGGATACTGTATAATATCGGCCGAATATAGATTGGCAGCTTACACAAGGAAGGATAGACATGGCGGAGCTTCTTATCCTGGACTCTCTTGAAATCAGCAACTTTCGCGCATTTCGCCACCTGCGAATCGAACGCCTGGGCCGGGTCAACCTGATCGTAGGAAAGAACAATACGGGAAAGACTTCGCTTCTGGAAGCATTATGGCTCTATGAATATCAAGCATCCCCATGGATAATCTGGCAAATATTAGAGGCAAGAGATGAAGGCAGGCGTCCACTCTCACGTGCTGGGCGCGACCCACTCGATGGAGAGGATCAAGAAGAGAACCGTATTCTCACCATCAAACACCTGTTCTACGGGCGCAAGGAGGTCGGCAAGGATCTTGAACCTATCAAGATAGGTTCTATCTATTCGCCGGAAAAGACGCTTTCTGCCATCGTTAGATGGTATACGATAGAAGTTTATGAAGAGATAGGACGAGAATTAGAACCCCTTCGATTGGAAGAATACAACACAGCGGACAATCCTGTACCGGGCCTTGCGATTAAGATTGGAGGGCTATCAGAAATTTTTTACAGACTTGACGTAACACCATTCTTTCCTTTGAGCCTCAAAGGGATTCCTTGCATTTTCATTCCTGCAAATGGATTGCATATGATGGATATAGGACGATTGTGGGACAGTATTGCCCTAACTAATTTAGAAGAAGATGTGCTTGATTCTATGCGCATCATCGCTCCCTATGTTGAGAGGGTAAACCTGATAAGCCCACCGCACAGTCCCAAAGAGCGAGTACCCTTTGTTAAGATAGCCGGATATGATGAACCGATACCGCTGCGCAGTTTGGGAGAAGGGATGAATCGGCTGTTCAGCATCGCCCTGGCTCTGGTGAATGCAAAAGGCAAGATGCTGCTCATCGACGAAGTAGAAAGCGGGTTGCATTACTCCGCACAGCCTGATGTATGGCGTTTGATATTCGAAGCCGCGCACCGACTCAATGTTCAGGTTTTCGCTACCACTCATAGTTGGGATTGCATCGAAGCATTTCAACAGGCGGCTCAGGAAAACGAGCAGGAAGAGGGCGTGCTGATACGTCTCGTAAATAAAAACGGCGAAATCGTTGCCGACCTGTTCGATGAAAAGGAATTAGGTATCGCCGCTCGTGAAGAGATCGAAATCCGCTGATTATGGCTGACAAATACTTATTGCTCGTTGAAGGCAAAAACGAAGAACACGTATTCGGCCATTTGTTCAGGCGTTATGGAATCTCCGAGGGGCGAATTGAAATCAAGAATAAAGAGGGCATAGCGAATCTCCTGGAATCGCTTCCCGTCGAGCTTAAAGCCAGCGAACTGGAACGGCTCGGCGTTGTTGTGGATGCCGATGTCGACATTGCGGCTCGCTGGCAAGCTTTACGCGATATACTACTCAAGTCCGGCTATGATGCTGTGCCGAAAGACCCATTGCTTGAAGGGACGATTATTCAACAAGAAGGTAAACCCCTGGTCGGCATTTGGATCATGCCCGATAATAGAACCTCTGGCATGTTGGAAGATTTCATCAGCTTTCTTGTGCCGCAAAACGATCCTCTCTGGAGCAAGGCTGCGGATTGTTTGGAGGAAATCCCGGAAGGAGACCGCCGTTTTACGCATCCGATCAAAGCTCATATTCACACCTGGCTCGCCTGGCAAAGAGAGCCGGGGACGCCTTTTGGAGGGGCTATTGCCAGACGCTACCTCGATGCTGATGCTCCGCAGGCACAGCAACTCATGAATTGGATCAAACAGTTATTCGATCTTCAGGCATAAAAAGTAAAAGTATGACCAAACCCTTGCAACCAGTTTAAGGAGAAATATTATGAAACGCCTCACTGTTTTGATTGCGCTTTCCCTGTCGCTCTGCGTGACTGCGGCCCTGGCCCAGCAGAAGCGCGCGATGACCTTCGAAGATATCCTTGCCCTCAAGGGCGTCTCCGACGCTCGAATATCGCCCGACGGAAAGTGGATCGCCTACGTCGTCACGACCGTCGATATGAAAGAAAACGATTCGGATTCCGACCTGTGGCTCGTATCGACCGCAGGCGGTCAGCCTCTGCGGCTCACAACTAGCAGCAAGAACGACAATCAGCCGCGATGGTCGCCCGATGGCCGACTCTTAGCCTTCATCTCTTCGCGCGAGGCGAAACCGCAGATTTTTCTGATCTCGCCTTTCGGAGGCGAGGCCGAGCGCCTCACCGAATCCAAGAGCGGAGTGCAGTCGTTCGAGTGGTCGCCCGACAGCCGCCGCATAGCTTACGTCGCCGGGCAGGAGATGACCCCCGCCGAGGAAAAGAAACAGAAAGAGAAGGACGACCCGCAGGTCGTAGATAAGGACTTCAAGTTCTCTAGGATCTGGCTGATAGATGTTGAAACTAAAAAAGCGAGCGAACTGGTAAAGGGCGATTACGTTGCGAGAGACCCTCAGTGGTCGCCCGACGGCCGCCGGATAGCTTACACAACCACGCCCACTCCTAAAGCGGACGACGGCAGCCTGTCCGACATCTGGATAATCGACGTTGAGTCGGGCAAGCAACGCAAGCTGATCGAAAACGAGGGACCGGATAATTCTCCCAGGTGGTCGCCCGACGGACGCCTTATAGCTTTTCTTTCGCGCGATTCGGAGAAAGGTTTGCTCGGCCAGTCGAGGCTCAGGGTAATTCCGTCCGAAGGCGGCGCTGCGCGCGAGGTCGCGCCCGCATTAGATATAAGGAAATCTTCCTTCAAGTATCAGCCCGGTTCGGCCAACTGGTCTGCGGACGGACGGACTATATACTTCAACGCTCAGGTCGGGACTGCCAATCAGTTATTCGCTCTAGCGGCGGCGGGCGGTGAAGTGAAGCAATTGTCGAAAACCGCCGGGCAGATGAGCGCGGCCACCTTTTCCGGTGACGGCGCGGCCATAGCTTTCACGAGGTCTGACCCACAGCATCCGGGCGATGTTTACTTTGCGAAGATTGCGTCTCCGGGGGATGCGATCAAACTCACCGATCACAACCCGCAGGTGCGCGATCTCACTCTGGGCACAAGCGAAGTCATAAAATGGAAGAGCAAAGACGACCTTGAGATCGAAGGCGTAGTGATCTATCCGGTAGGCTATCAGCGGGGCAAACGCTATCCTATGGTGGCGCTCGTACACGGCGGGCCGTCGGGCGTATGGACTCAGGGGTTTCCAGGCTCATGGGGCAACTTCGGCCACGTATACGCGGGCAAGGGCTGGACGGTGTTTTATCCGAACGTGCGCGGCTCATCCGGTTATGGCGAAAAGTTTTTGCTCGCAAACGTCCGTGACTGGGGCGGAGGCGATTATCAGGACATACAGACAGGCATAGACCATCTGATCTCGAAGGGAGTGGCCGACCCCGACAAACTCGCCCAGGCGGGTTGGAGCTACGGCGGATATATGACTGCCTGGACGCTCACACAGACAAACCGCTTCAAGGCCGTAATGGTCGGCGCGGGTCTTACGAATATGTTCTCTATGTACTCGACAAACGACCTGCAACGCGTGCTCGAAGGCTACTTCGGAGCCGAACCCTGGGACGACCTTGAGGTCTACACCCGCGCATCGGCTATGGCCTTTATCAAGCAGGCGAAGACGCCCACGCTGATACTGCACGGGGCCGTAGACCTGCGCGTACCCGTAGGCCAGGCGCAGGAACTATACATGGGACTTCACAAAAACGATGTGCCCGTAGAACTCGTATTCTACCCGCGCGAGCCGCACGGTCTGAGGGAACCGCGCCATCAGTTGGACAAGATGCGCAGGGAGTACGCTTGGTTTTCAAAGTACGTGCTCGGAGTCGAGGTGCCCGAACCTGAAAAAGACGACAAAAAGAAGCCCGACGACAAGCCTTCGACGGATCGCTAAAAATCGCGGAAAACGGGCCTTCGCGCATTTGCAGACGGAGGCCCGTTTCTTCCCTGGTTCCCGTAATTTACTGAAACCATAAGCCATAGAGCCAGACTCCCGAAACATATTATGATTTTCGCAAAACCACAATATATTGTACTTTTTGGTTGACACGAGGCTATCTATAGTGTAAACTCCGAATCCGCTGCGAGGGAAAAACAGTCCTGAAAAAGCAGGTAAGCCGTTGTGGGCAGGCGGCCCGAACGCTATTATAGTCTCAGGTTGGGGCGGGACCGGGCCCGGCACTTATACTCAGCGAAATTTCGCCGCCTGTAACGGGCATAAGAGGACATAGGTACCGTACACACCTCGGAGCAGCCCGGCCCGGCCATGTGGCAGGAGGCTAAGGGATCGGGCTGTAAAGTCAAACCATAGCAGGCAAACCGGTAGTCCCCAACTGACTCGGCTGGTGCTGGGAACAGGACGGGCCTCTCTCGAAGGGCAGGTCACGCCTGCATTAGAATAAAATAAATTAATCGTGGAAGGAGACCTGAAACGATGGCCACTCGATCTATCGGCAACATAAAGAAGTCCAACGGCCACACCTCACTCGAAGATGCGGTTTCGCCTCGCGTTCATAATACAAGCGGGCCTGCCGACAACAACACGCTCAACGAGTTGGGACAAAAGATATTTCTCGACCGTTACGCGCTCAAGGACATGCACAAGCGGACGCTTGCGCCGGGCGATATGGTGATCGTCTGCGTTGACGATAAAACCGGACAGCGCGAGATAGGCACTGTGCGCACGATAGACGAACGGGCTGCGGGCGGGGCGGGGCGCGTGACGGTGGAACTGCGCGACGGCACAGTCGTAGACCGATTGTCAGAGCACGTCTCCAAGCCCATAGAGACCGAGCCTGAGCAGATGATGGAGCGCGTTGCGCGCGGCGTTGCGGCGGTCGAGGGCGAACAGGCCGATGAGTGGTATCGCAATTTTCGATGGCTCCTGAACGGCTGGAAATTCGTCCCGGCAGGTCGCATACTGACCGCAGCCGGAACCGATCAGCAACTGACATTCTACAACTGCATGCCACCGGAGCAGGAAGTGCTGACCGCTCATGGCTACAAACCTATTGCTGAAATAAATGTCGGAGACCTCGTTGTCACCCATCGCAATCGCTTGCGCCCGGTTTTGCATAAATTCGAGCGAGAGACCCAAGAGCCAATTTATATAATCAAGGCCAAAAAACTCGGCTATGACGATCTTCGGGTGACCGGCGAACACAAGATACTGGCTATACGTTCGGAGTGGGTCAACACTCACAGAAGCCGCGATGGATTGAAGCTTCAACAAGAGCCGCAATGGATACCCGCCAGAGAATTGAAACCGGGCGATTATATTGCAGCACCTTACGACGGCAAGGAAAGACCGGCTTCCTCGATCAGCATCTCCGGGTATGGTCAATACGATGAGATGTGGTGGGTAGATATTGAGAAGATATCGACGGTTGATTACAGCGGGTGCGTGCTTGATATAGAGGTCGAAGAAGATCATTCATTTGTCTCCGCCGGAATGGTTTTGTCGAACTGTTACGTCATCCCATCTCCGAAAGACTCCCGGCGCGGCATAGTCGACACGCTCTCGCAGATGATGGAGATCATGTCGCGAGGGGGGGGCGTCGGCATAAACGTCAGCAGCCTTCGCCCGCGCCACTCTTACGTCAAGGGAGTAAACGGACGCTCTTCAGGGTCCGTCTCCTGGGGCGCACTATATTCTTTCGTTACGGGACTGATCGAGCAAGGAGGCTGCCTTGCTCCTGACACACTGGTTTTTACTGAAGATGGATTACTTCGCCTTGATGAAATCGTTCAACACGAAGAAAAAGGATGGCGGGAGCAATCCTTGATCGTTATGACCGATGAAGGTGATCGTCTGTCGCGTCAGGTCTTCAACAACGGCGTGGCCGAAGTGCTCAAGGTCAGCACGGACATGGGGCTTGACATCACAGGAACGCCCAACCACAAAGTCAAAGTGATGGCCGACCTCGGACCGCAGTGGCGACGGCTCGACCAGTTACGTCGCGGCGATGCGATCATGGTCAAACTCGGACAGCACACAGGCAGATACCAGCCTTTGCAGAAGCCCGAATACAAACATCACAATCAGGATATGGTCGAGTTGCCCGATCTTCTCGACGAAGAACTGGCTTTCTTCCTCGGCTATATGGCGGGCGACGGGTTCATGACGAAAAAAGAGGGCGACTGGCGACTGGGCGTGGCCGTGTCGCACGACAGCTACCTGGTCGAAGAGATGCCCGCGCTGATCGAGCGGCTGTTCAAAGGCGTCAATATCAGAATCCAACAGAAAGAAAACGACGCTTCGCTCATCTATGTGATAAGCAATCGAGCGGTCAAGGAATTTCTGACCCTCAATGGATTCGGCAAGCCCGGAAGCGCCGATGTGTGTGTGCCGCGCCTTATTCGCCAAAGCCCGCCGGACGTGGTTGGCGCGTTCTTGCGGGGTCTCTTCGAAGCCGACGGCAGCCCTTCGCACGGTTACCCGTTGTTGACTAGTTGTTCCAAGCGGCTCATCGATGAGGTGGCTGCCTTGCTGATAGGACTGGGCTGCCCGGTCAAGGTCGATCAGCAAAAGCCGGGAGAGAATCATTTAGGAACCAAACCCATGTGGAAGTTGAGGGTCCACTCATTCAAGGGGCTGTCCGCCTGGAAGTCCGCAGTAGGTTGCGACCCTCGCTCGCGCTTTGCTGCCTGCCTGGATTTCGAGCCTGATATAACCAGAGAAGTCAGCTACAAATCGCCCTATGCTGAATACTGGGTCGAGCCGGTCCTGACTGCTACAGCATTGCCTCAGATAGATCACCGAGCCACAGGGCAGCACATCAAATCGACCGACTCCGAGTTGCGTAGAAAATTGCTGCGCTACCTGCGCGGAGAACGCAATCTTACGCTTTCCGCTTACACCGCTCTCAGCCGCGAGCACGACGCTTTCGCGGAAAATGCGCCGCCCGTGAGCGACACATGGTTCGTCTTCGTCGACAGCGTGCAAAGGGCCGGGCAATCGATGACGCTCGATCTCGAAGTTGACGGCAATCACACTTATCTCGCCAACGGCCTGGTCACGCATAACAGTCGGCGCGGCGCGCTTATGATAATACTGAACTGCTGGCACCCGGACGTGCTGGAGTTCATCAATTCGAAGCGCGAGATGGGCAAGATCACTAACGCAAACATATCCGTAGGCGTGACCGACAAATTCATGGAGTGTGTAAGCGCGGACGCCGATTGGGATCTCGTGTTTCCAGATACGTCCGCCCCCGACTTTGAAGAGATGTGGGACGGCAACCTCGACAAGTGGTTGGCAGCAGGCAAACCCGTAGTCGTGCATAAGACCGTGAAGGCGCGCGAAGTATGGGATGCGATAATAGAATCAGCCTGGGCCTCGGCAGAACCCGGAGTCTACTTCATCGAACGCTCGAACAAGATGTCCAACTCCTGGTACTACGACGCGGGCTATCTGGGATGTACGAATCCATGCCTCACCGGCGATACTCTGGTCTCTACGCCCGATGGTTGGAAGCGAGTTGATAGCATCTCCGAAGGTGATTCAATCGCAACGGTTCTCGGCCAGGGGGTGGTAGATACGGTCGAGGCGCACGCGAGAGTGCCGGTCTTCAAAGTCACGCTCTCCGACGGCGCAACTCTGCGCGCTACCGCTGCTCATCAGTTTCACGCTATCAAACATGAGGAACGCGCTGACGGTAAAAATGCTAATAAGCGATTTTCCTGGATCAGGCTCGACCACTTGCAGGTCGGCGACTACATTCACATCGCCCCTGCTCTCATGCCGGAAGCGGATGTGCCAGGCAAGCCCACGTCTTTTATGGACCGCGAATATGGGTTTCTGATCGGCGTTCTTCTTGGGGATGGGTGTTATACGGCAAATAGTTTGCAGAGGAATAACGTCACCATATCCTGCGACGCAAGAGAACATGAATGGGCAAATATAGTTGAATCTCTAATGCTACAGGCCGGCGCTCCGGCAGTTAATCGCTATCAGAACCGCGACGGGCGGGAACGCCTGACAAACTCGCTTTCGCTTTCGTCACAGGGCCGACACGGATTGGCAGAATTCGTTGCAGGTACGCTGCTCGAACCAGTAATGTCGGCCGAAAAAGATATTCCCCTGGAATACGTAAATACCAATCGGGAATTCCTGGCCGGGTTGCTTGACGGATTATGGAGCACGGATGGCAATGTGAATTTGAAGAGTTCACATCCGTTACTCAGGTTCAAGACCTCAAGTGAAAAACTTGCTCAATCCGTGCGCCGGATACTGTTGATGTTCGGCATACACGGAAGAATCGTAAAGGGCACGCGCGCTTCGCATGAGATAGACGGCCGGCAAATCAACAATGCACGGCCTTTCTATGAGTTGATAATAAGTGGAGCAGGGGTGAAATCCTTTGCCGAGCAGATAGGAATAACTCATCCGGCAAAAGCAGAGCGGCTCAAACAGGCACAATTAGAGTTCGCTCTGACTGGTAATACCTGGGTCGCTCAAATAAAATCTATTGAAGCGGTTGGAGCCGAAGCGGTCTACGATCTGTACGAGCCTGTGAGCGACACCTGGATAACCGATGGCGTAGTCAACCGCGGTTGCGGCGAACAGCCTCTACCAGGTTTCGGAGTTTGTAATCTGGGCGCGATCAATCTGTCGAAGTTCGTCCGCGATGGCGATGTCGCCTGGGATGATCTCGGCAAAGCAGTGCGCTATGCCGTGCGATTCCTCGACGATGTTATCGATGCGACGCCTTACTTCTTCGACGAAAACTTCAAACAGCAGAAGGCCGAACGGCGCGTGGGACTTAACACCATGGGACTGGCCGAGATGCTCATACGCCTCCGCTTGCGCTACGGCTCGGACGAGGCGGTCGAGTTCATAGACC
>JAKEHD010000286.1 GCA_022615215.1 Blastocatellia bacterium | reverse complement strand
TAGACCTATTTCGCAGCCAAAGCGCCGCCGATTGCGGCGCACTCCAAATATGTTCTGCATTTGCGGAAAAACTTTCATTTTATCCCGCGCGCAGTATATATCTTGTCTCTTCAGTCGCCAAGTCGTTTCATTTCTTCGAAGGCTTCTTTGAACTTTTCGTAAGTTTCTCGGACTGACTCCAGAAGTTCCGGCGAGGGCGGGGGCAATATCTCTACTCAACGCTTCCCTCTTTCGCGTGGAGCACGACCAGTGAGCCTTCGGCCACTCCCATCGCCTGAGCCACTTCGGGCTGGATTTCGATCACCCATCCACGATCTGTTTTTTGGGGTGTAAGGATGCTGCTCATTGGAAGTTCCTGTCAGTGAATCAGGGAAGTGATATGGAGGCGGCGATCGGAATCGAACCGATGGATAAAGGTTTTGCAGACCTCTGCCTTACCACTTGGCTACGCCGCCGCTGACCAAAGCAAAAGCGAAGGCGACTCACTTTTGCCCCGAAAGTCTTGCCTTCGCCTTGAAATCCTGGAGCGGGAGACGGGATTTGAACCCGCGACTTCGACCTTGGCAAGGTCGCACTCTACCGCTGAGTTACTCCCGCTCGAAGAACTAGATTCTAGCCACACGGCGGTCTCTCTGTCAATACTGCGATTCCGCGCGATAGAAATGGATTGGATCCTGATCGCCACACAGGTGTGGCGAAAAGGTATCTCAGCGCAAAAGGGAATTAATCGTTCGATTGAGAAAAAGAGAAATCTGTCAGATCACTTGCAGAAGATATTTCAGGAGAGTTTTCTTCCCGAAATCGGAGCCTGGGAGGCGATTTGGTCCGAGTTGAGAAACAGCAAGCAGGGCCAGGAGGCATCTTGAGACGATTCGAATCCGGGCACAGGTGTTATAAAGTTGCCATGACGAATGCCCGCCCGATTTCGATCAAAACCGGGCGGGCATCGCGGAGAAACCAGACCTATTCACACCACACTATGCGGCCAGAGGGCCTGCGTGTTGTCCCGACTTCTCAGCGAAAACGCTATAGCCTGCCAGCACATGCTCGATGGCCGGCATAGCATTCGGAACATTGATCTTCAAATATCTGATGAGGTGCCCGACTTCGGTCGGAGTCAGATCATCAGGAGTTCTTCCGGGTATTCCGAGCGGTATCAAGTACGAGCGCACGTTCAAACTTATGCGCCTCATCTCGGCCTCAAGGGTCCGAATAAACTCTTCGCGATCCGTCAGCGTCATCGAAACCAATCCATCGCGAACCACACCCTTCAATTCGTTCGGGTCTAGCGACCCAAAGCTTATCGCCACTCTGTTTTTCGATTTAATGTTCTTTGCCATTTTCTTACCACCTTCTTCCAACAGTACTTCTTTACCTTTGCACATCGAATGTCACCTTCATCCCTCCAAGCTACAGGCAACATTCAACCCCTAATAACGCCTTCCGCGTTCATTTGTTTCAAGAACTTTCAACCGGTTCCGTCTTGCAATATCTTTGCATCTCGGTTCGTCGCTTCCGGCCTCGTATTTAGCTCACAAAGCTTTTGTGCAAACAGCTTGCCACAGGGTTGCCTGCCAAACGATTTTGAGCTTTTTCTCTCAAAATAAAGCCTTATGGTCACAGACGATGAATTCAATTCCCTGAAACGAGTACCTGTGTTTTGCTCCCCGACGCCACATGTAAAAACTTGTAATCGAGAGCATTTATTCCTGAGTTCAAAGACCGGAACCCGCAGCCTCCCGATTTCAATCTGTCAAAAGTGCCTCCGTCGTCGAGGTATTACGCGAAGGACCATTCTTTAGATTCACAGCCCTTTGGACGAGGGCGGAACTATGAAACCGGGCACGCCGGATTTCCTTTAGAAGCCGCCCGCCCGGTGTGCTATAATGCACGTCCGAAATTTACTCCAGAAAGGAAGCACCCGCATAAAAATATGGCAGACGAACGTGCTGAAAAAAATCGCGCTATTGACGCAGCAATTGCGACTATAGAAAAACAGTTTGGCAAAGGCTCGATAATGCGGCTGGGCGAGAAGAAGGTAGTCGACGTCCCGGCCATATCGACATCCTGCCTCAGCCTTGACGCAGCCATAGGCGTCGGCGGCGTGCCTCGCGGCCGCATAGTCGAAATCTACGGTCCCGAATCAGGCGGCAAAACCACTCTGGCCCTGCACATAGTCGCCGAGGCCCAGAAGCAGGGGGGAGTCGCGGCCTATATCGACGCCGAACATGCCATGGATGCCGAATACGCCAAAAGGCTCGGCGTCAAGGTGAATGACCTTTTCATTTCACAGCCCGACTCCGGCGAACAGGCGCTCGAAATAGCCGAGGCGCTCGTCCGGTCGGGCGGCATAGACGTGCTCGTGATCGATTCCGTAGCGGCGCTCGTCCCGCGAGCGGAACTCGAAGGCGAGATGGGAGATTCCCTGCCCGGCTTGCAGGCTCGCTTGATGTCTCAGGCGCTCAGAAAGCTGACCGCCGTAGTAGCACGCTCGAACACCACGCTGATCTTCATCAACCAGATACGCGAGAAGATAGGCGTAATGTTCGGATGCTTCCACTATAACGCCCGTGTGGTGCTGGCCGATGGAAGCACTGAGAAGATCGGGAAGATCGTAAATCAACGATTGCCTGTCGAGGTGTTGAGCTATGACCCAATAACCGAAGCCATTCAACCTCGCCGGGTCGTGAACTGGTTCAACAATGGTGTCGCAGACTTTTTCTTGCAATTCGAGGTTGAAGGCGGTGTCTCAGGACGACACACCTTCGCCGCGACGCCTAACCATACGATTTTCACCCCGCATGGAGAGGTTGCAGCAGGCGACCTGCGCGTAGGAGACGAGGTTCTGGCCATGGTCAAGGACTACCATCTCACCTCGGTAGTCAGTAGTCAGTGGTCAGTGGTCAGTAGTCAGTGGTCAGTGGCCGAGTATGGAAAAAGGGCTACGGACTACGGACTACGGACTACGGACTGCCGCGCAATCCCGGCTCGAATAACCAAAATCTACATCAAGCCTCCCACACGCGGCATGAACCGCTTCGATCTTGAGGTTGAGGGCAATCACACCTATCTCGTAGATGCGATAGTCGTCCACAACTCTCCCGAAACAACGTCAGGCGGACGCGCGCTCAAGTTCTACTCCTCTGTGCGGCTCGACATTCGCCGCACAAGCTCCATAAAAGATGGCGATCAGGTGGTCGGGAATCGAACACGTGTCAGGGTCGTCAAGAACAAGGTAGCGCCTCCCTTCAAAGAGGCCGAGTTCGACATAATGTACGGCCAGGGAATCTCGCACGAAGGCGACCTTTTAGACCTCGCGGTCACAAACAAGGTCGTCGACAAAAGCGGAGCCTGGTTCAGCTTCCAGGGCGAACGCCTCGGCCAGGGGCGCGAGAACGTGAAGAACCTTCTCAAAACCGAGTCTGAGATTGCCGCACGCATAGAAGTCGAAGTGCGAAAAGCGCTCGGCCTCTCCGTATCGGAAACCGGCGAGGAGCCTCAGTCCGACGGGCCCTCCTCGCAGGCAGGCTCTTCCCGCAAGGCCGCCTCCAAGGAAGCGGATTAACCACAGTGGAAGGCACGATCAGCCATCAGCCATCAGTCTTCAGCCGTCAGCCGTCGGTGGTCAGCTATTAATGCTGATAGCTGATAACTGATAGCTGTGTAATCGGAGACTTGGGGCCGCCAGGAGCGATTGCTTTTCTTGCAAATTGACGTTTCTGGCGGCCCGTATCCTGCAATCTGCAACAATAAAGTATTGACAGGCAAGTCAAAATGACTTAAAGTGGCCCCTGTTTTCATGTAGCTTGATTTGCCCCTAAAATCTCCGCAGCCCCGCATCCATAGCAGGCACTCGTATGTCCAGCCCTGGTGAATCCGCGGATTGCAGAATGCGGGGCAGTCGTCGACGAAATCGTCTTAAGACTACCGCAGAATGCGGATTTTCTGCTGATAAGAGTCCGCAATCCGAAACCCGCAATCCACAATCTCATGACCGCCTCCTGATTTTAGGGGATGAAACGAAATCCGTGCGCGCGATAGAACGGCTGCTGGATGCGGCCATGTACGACTCGATCGCATTCGACTCCTTCGAGCTTGCGCACGAGTATATCGATCTGAACGAGGTCTCGCTCGTCATAGTCGACCTCTATGCTTCGAGTATAGCGGGCCACTACGATTCCAGCCCTGCCGACGACGATTCGGGCGAAAGCCTGCGCAGGTTGAACTGGGCGCGCGAGGCGCTCCTCTTCTGCAAGCGCATGAGGGAAGACAGAGCGACCACCGAACTGCCTGTAATCATATTATCCAAAAGTCATCGCCCGCGCGATAAGGTCGCATGTCTCAATGCAGGGGCCAGCGATTACATAGGGAAACCCTATCAGAGGACGGAACTGCTTTCGCGCGTGAAAGCTCACCTGCGGTCCCGGCGCTACGAGCGCGAGTTGACCGAAAAATTCGAGCAATTGAATGTGCTGCACGCCGTATCGAGCGTTCTGGCAAGCTCGCTCGACCCTGAGACTATGATGAGCGGGACGCTCTCGGTCCTCGTAGAAAACCTCGATGCCAATGCCGGAGTCGTCTACCTTCGCGATCCCGATACCAGGTCCATGAAAGTTGTAGCTTCCGAAGGGTTTTCCACAGAAGAAGAAAGCCTGATGGGGCTGCTCGACCTTTATTCGAGGACTGCGCCGCTCATGAACGGCAAGCCTGTGGTCCTGGACCCCGTTCCCGAGTCCGTGCGCGTCGAACTTGCGGGAGACGTTTTAAGAGAGATTCACAGCCTCGTGTGTGCCCCGCTCAGGCTGAAAGGCAGCGCGGCGGGAGCGATATGCCTCTTTTCGCGCACGCGCGAGCCTCTCCCCAAACAACAGGCCGAACTGCTCGCCACCATAGCCAATCAGTTGAGCGTGGCCCTTGAGAACGCCCGCCTCTACGTCGAGACTAAAAAGAGCGCCGCACAGCTTTCGTTCGTCTACAATCTCAGCAACAACCTGATGACCTCGCTCGAAATGGATGAGTTGCTGGGTTACGCCGTATTCGCCGTAGGCAAGGCTCTGGAATGCGACGCTTGCGCGGTCGTCGTGAAGACCGCAAGCGAATCCAACAACCTCGCTTCAGCCATATACGGACACTCAAATGAAGAGAGGTACAAGGAAAGAAATCTTTATGGCTATACGGATTGGTATCACGAAGACCGCGTGATGCGCTATCTCAACACAGGCTTCTCCCTTCAACCTGCCATCGAGATGCGAGTCAGCGACCGCTTGCTGAGAGACCCGGAAATATCGGTCGAAACCATCGTGCCGCTTATCTTCGACGACATGCTCCTCGGTATGCTTATATGCGCAAGCTGGCGAGCGCAACCCATCAGCGCCGACGACCAGAAACTTCTCGGCGCGGTCGCCCAGCAACTCAGCCTCGCAATACGTAACACAGAAGTCTATCAGAGCACCAAAGACACTTCGATCAACCTGGCCGTAGAGGTCGGGCGGCGCACGCGCGAGATAGAAGAGCAAAAGCGTTTCACCGAAAAGATAATCGATTCATTGCCTGTGTCGCTCTATGTCGTGGACCGCGACCTGCGCATAGTCGCCTGGAATCGCAATCGTGAGGTCGGCGGGCGCGGTATAAACCGCGAAGAGGTGCTCGGACGCAACGTGTTTCAGGTTCTCACACGCCAGCCCAGACGCAAGCTCGAAGGCGAATTCACAGACGTATTCCGCAGCGGCGATATGGTCCGCATGGAGCAGGAATCCTTCGTCGACGGCCATAAAAAGGTCTGGAAGATAAGCAAGATTCCGATGCGCGTAGACAATGCCGAGGTCACGCATGTCATCACGGTAGGCGAAGACGTAACCGAGCAGAAGAAGATGAATGAGGCGGTCATTCATGCCGAAAAGCTCGCATCCATAGGCCGCCTCGCCGCAGGCGTCGTCCACGAACTCAACAACCCCCTTGCCACTATCGCCGCGTGCTCCGAAGCGCTCACGGCCCGCGTAGGCGAAATTGCGGACGAGGAACTCAATCAGGACTTCAGCGAATATCTGCACATCATACGCGACGAAGCCTTCAGGTGTAAGACCATCACCAACAACCTGCTCGATTTTTCGCACCAGCGCCAGGCCGAAAAACTCCCAAGCGATATCAATCAGGTCATAGAGCAGACGCTACAACTCCTCAAGCATCATCCGAAACTCGGCAAGATGCAGGTCATAAAGGAACTGGACCTCTCGCTTACACCCGTCTACGTGAACGAAGGGCAGATGAAGCAAGTATTCATCGCGCTCGTCTCGAACGCTTTCGACGCGATGGAGGGCGACGGCTCTCTGACCATACGGACGTGCTGGTCCGATTCGTCTGAGGAGCGCACGGTCTCGGTCGAATTCATAGACACGGGATGCGGAATACCGGCTTCTCATCTGCAAAAGATATTCGATCCGTTTTTTACAACCAAGCCTCTCGGACGAGGCACAGGCTTGGGGCTATCGGTCTGCTACGGCATAGTGTCCGAGCATGGCGGAAAGATGGAAGTGGATTCGACCGAAGGCAAAGAGACCACTTTCAGAGTATTACTGCCCCTCTCCTCTCAAGTTCCGGCTCACGGGGCAGCCGATATGCTGGAAGAAGAGGTTATGATGATGGAAGGTGTACTATAAAAGGCGGAAGGATGAGGGATGAAGGATGAAGACCGATTCACTCGGGCTTTCATCCTTCATCCTTCCGCCTTCATCCTTTCCGAAACGGAGGGTGTGGAATTGAGTTCAAATGCAAGCATAAAGATTCTTATCGCGGAGGACGAGAAGAACCTGGGTCTCGTTCTTCAAAAAGAGCTATCACGTCTCGGCCATCAGGTCACGCTCACGCACGACGGAGAAGCTGCGCTTGGTGCCGCCCGCGAGAGCGAATTCGATGTGGCGCTGCTCGATATAATGATGCCTGTGCGCGGCGGCATAGACGCGCTTCGTGAACTGCGCCAGATGGAGCAGCCGCCCGAAGTGCTGATGATGACCGGGCACGCCACGGTCGAAACCGCGCTTCAGGCCATGAAGCTGGGAGCTTACGACTACCTCACCAAGCCGTGCCATATACGTGAACTTGAGGCCATATTGCACAAGGCTTATGAGAAGCGCCAGCTCCGACGCGAAAACCTCATACTGCAATCGCGGCTCACCTACAAGGAGAAAGCGCCCGATATAATCGTCCGAAGCCATAAGATGTTCGACATCATGTCGCTCGTGCGCAAGGTCGCCACATCGAACGCCATAGTCCTTGTCACAGGGGAATCGGGCACGGGCAAGGAGCTTGTGGCCAATGCCATCCACTGTTTTTCAACGCGCCATGCGGGACCGTTCATCGATATAAGCTGCGCAGCCATTCAGGAGACGCTGCTCGAATCGGAGTTATTCGGCTACGAAGCGGGCGCGTTCACAGGGGCGCGCAAACGGAAGCTCGGATTGCTAGAACTCGCGCACGGCGGCACGCTCTTTCTCGATGAGATAGGCGAGATGAGCCTGACCTTGCAATCGAAACTGCTGCGCGTGCTCGAAACGCAGACCTTCTTTCGGGTCGGCGGCGTCAAAAAAGTCGAGGTCGACGTGCGAATCATCGCCGCCACGAACCGCGACCTGAACCAGTACGTCGAAGAGGGGAAATTCCGCTCGGACCTGCTCTTCCGCGTAAACAATTTCACGGTCAAGCTGCCGTCGCTCAGGGAACGCCCTGAAGACATTCCGCCGCTTGCGGAGCACTTCCTCGCAGGGGTGAGCGGGGGCAATCGCTTCCGCATGAGCGATGAAGCCATGGAGGTTATGATAAATTACTCCTGGCCCGGCAATGTGCGCGAACTCAAAAACGTAATCGAGCGCGCGGTCATACTCGCAGCCCACGAAGATATTCGCCCGGAAGATTTGCCCATAGAGCTTCGCACGCACACGCCGACCAATCATGCGGGCACGAACGGCGATAACGGTCAGGCGGGCTCCCTCGATGAATTGAAGAAGAAACAGATACTCAGCGTGCTCGAACAGACCGGATGGCACCAGGGTAAAGCGTCCGAAATCCTCGGCATATCGCCAAGCACGCTCTATCGCCAACTCAAGAGCTACGGGCTGACCAGAGCTAAGAGACTTCCCGGCGAGATGCTATAACTATCAGCTATCAGCTATCAGCTATCAGCTATCAGCAAGCCCTCCC
>JAKEHD010000285.1 GCA_022615215.1 Blastocatellia bacterium | reverse complement strand
TATCTGTGAAATCTGTGTGATCTGTGGTTCGAAACTTTTAGCTGATCGTCTGTAGCTGATCGTCTGTAGCTGACGGCTGATAGCTTTTAAGCTTTCGCCATATATCGAACCGAAATGAGAGGGAAGAAAAACCAATGGCTTTGCGTCTAACGGGGTGAGCTATCAGAACACGGGGGCAACTTCGCTTGAAGATCGATCCTTTTTAGCGTAAAACAGCCCCGTAATGAAAGGAGCTAATGATGATGACAACGAACGAAGGCTCGATTGAGAATGGCGGGACATCCGTTCTTAAATGGTTAAGGCGAATGAAATCGCATAAGTTCACGCTTGCGCTCACCTGCATAAATCTGGCCGTGGCAGCCATTGTTTTGTCCCGCTCTGTTTGGGACAAACCCATCATGGCCGACTCGCAGCAGACCCCTAAAGTAATCCGAGCGCAGGCAATCGAGTTGGTGAGCGACGGGGGGCAGGTTCGGTCACGACTAAATGTGGAACCGAGCGGGGAAGTCGTCTTCCGACTTCTCGATAAGAACGGAACGATTCGCGTCAAGTTGGGGGCGAGCGAGGATGGCTCAGGACTACTTCTGCTGGACGAAGCGACGGAGCCGGCAGTTCACATGATCGCCAGACGATCCGGCACCGCCGAAAAACCGACTACAACCGGCATTACCCTGAAGAGCGGGGATGGCCAGCAACGAGTGATAAAGCCATAGTCGCTCGCAAATGCAGCAAGAGGTAAGCCGAAGCGTGTGAGCCTGACGAGGACGCGCCTAAAAAATTCTTTCTTCTTAAAGATTTCTTTTTTCTAAAGATTTCTTTCTTCTGACAGCGACCCGGATCGGAGCGCGCGAAGCAAATTTCGTGACCTGCTTTTGGTGCTGCTTGCGCGCACGATCCGTCCCAACCGATAGCTGACGGCTGTAAGAAAGAAACCTTTATGGCTGACGGCTGATGGCTGATACCGCTTTGCTCAACGAGGCAACGGTTCAGGCAGAGAGGCAATCGCGTAAGCCAGCACTGCCATAACGGCGGCGTTTTCCGCAAGCTCGCGGGGCACCACTTTATCCAGCGTATCGGCGGCCGTGTGATGATAGTCGAAGTATGTGCGCACGTCCTGCAAGGGAGCGAACCCCGGCACCCCCGCATTTTCAAGCGGAGAGATATCGGCCCCTACAGGGTTCGTAACGAGTTTGATGAGACCGGCACCCATGCTTTGCAAAACGTTGGCTGCGGGCTGCAACATCCGAAGGGCTTCGGGCTTTACGTGCGCATTGAATCCGAGCGGATGGCCCGCACCGATGTCGCTTTCGATGGCGGCGATGTGATTACTGATCTCTGTTGCATGGTTTTGCGCGTAAGTCGTTCCGCCCCTCAGCCCGTTCTCTTCGTTCATCCAGGCTATTACGCGAATAGTCCGTTTAGGGCGCAGATTCAATCGCTTTATCAATCGGGCAACTTCCATGGCCGCTGCCACGCCCACCGCATCGTCAAGCGCGCCCGTGCCCAGATCCCAGGAGTCGAGATGGCCTGAGACTATGACGACCTGTTCGGGATGCTCGCTTCCTTTGAGGTCGGCTATAACGTTATGGCTCTCGACATCAGGCAGCGTCTGCGGCGTGAGCGTAAGGCGCATGCGAACCTTCCCCTGAGCGGCGAGATAAGCCATGAGGTCTGCATCTTCTGCTGCAACGGCTCCGGCCGGAATCCTCGGTGCATCGGCCGCATAGTTCATCGCGCCTGTGTGCGGCAAGCGGTAATCGGCCCCGCCCACCGAACGCACGAGCGCGGCGCGAGCGCCCAATCGCGCCGCTACGCTTGCGCCTGCTCCGCGATAGGCGACCGCTTGAATGTAAGCATCGGTTGCAAACCCCTGAGCCGCCATCTGTTTGTCGAAGCGCGCGTTGAAGAGCACTATGCGGCCCGCCACGCGCTCGCGCCCCATGGAACCGAGATGCGCGAAGCTATCGGCTACAACCACTTCGGCCGTAAGCCCTTCGGCGGGAGTGGCGACGCTGCCTCCGAGTGCTGTCAGAACGATCTTCTGCCTCGTTCCGGGTGCCTGACCCGGAAACTCGACCAACTCCCCGGTCTCTTCGCCGCGCACCCAATGCGGCACCATGACCTTTTCGAGCCGGACTTCGAGTCCGAGACTGCGGAGTTCATCGGCCACGTAGCTGACCGCGTGCTCGGCCTGCGGCGAGCCGCTCAGTCGCGGCCCTATGTTGTTAGACAGGTGCGCCGTCTGTTTATAGGCGTAGTCGCTCGACAGTGCGGCCTCCTGTAACTTTTTGAGTTCGGCAATGAGTTCGGGTGAATAAGAATAAGCCGGCGCTCCTCCCGGTTGTTGAGCGACAGCGAGCAAACTCAATACGAGGGAAAGAGCGAGAGTAGCAACTTTGCGAGCCAGAGAAAATATAGATATGCGCATGCTCAGATTATATGCAACGAAAGCGCCGGTAACAATCAGCCGCGTGACTGATTCGATTGCCGAATGCGGAATGCGGATTGAAACAGCGAGCGCCCTTACAATCCGCGATCAGCTTTCCGCCCTGATGATTTTGAAACCTGACTTTGGTGCCCGGCGTTAGAAAGCTTCTAAGCAACTTTCATGATGATAAAATATCGACTGAGTGACCGGCATCTCGACGCTTTTAGAATATGACAGGCCACGCTAAGGGGCTTGATACAGAGCGCCGGACTTTACGATCAGCCATAACAGCAACGCGACGACGAAAAGGAACTCACACATGAGAAAAGTCAGAAAAGTCTTGATCGCCCTCCTCGTTTTCTTACTCGTTCAAACCGCAGCCGCCGGGCATCAAGCATTCAAAAGCTCTTCCACGAAGAGCGGACCCGATTCGACCGGGCAGCGGATAAGGGTCTTGTTTATCGGCAACAGCTACACATACTTCAACGACCTGCCGTCGCTTTTGAGCCAATTGGCGGCGTCTCGGAAAGGCTCCAAACTGGAAACCTCATCGGTCACAAACGGCGGCGCAACCCTGAAACGTCACTGGGAAGAGAGAACGGCCCTCCAAAGATTGAAGCAAGGGCGATGGGATTACGTCGTATTGCAGGAGCAGAGCCTCCTGCCCATCAATGATCGTGATACGATGCACAGGTACGCGCGATTATTCGACGCGGAGATCAAAAAGGCCGGAGCGAAGACGGTCTTCTTTCTGACGTGGGCGCGGCAAAACCGGCCTGAGATGCAACAGGCTCTGACCGACGCTTACTTCGCCATAGCCGGAGAGCTTGGCGCCAGGGTCGCTCCCGTAGGCATCGCCTGGCAGAATGCCTTGAAAGATAATCCGAAACTGGTTCTGCACAACCCCGATCAGAGCCACCCGAACGCGGCGGGTTCCTATCTGGCCGCGTGCGTCTTTTACGCCTTATTCTATGACAAGACCCCCGAAGGCTTGAGCGGAAGGATTCCGAAAAAAGGCTATACAAACTCCGAAAGCGATTTGAGTAATTCGTCTGATGCAGTTAATCTCACTGATGCGGATGCTCGGTTCATTCAGCGCGTCGCATGGGAAACGGTCAGGACGCAGAACACTTTCAACAGGTAGACTTTAAAAGCCGCTAACCTGATGCAGAGATGGAAAGGAGTCGTGTTATGAGAAGAACCAGAAAATCATTGGCCTCTCTTCTGCTGTGCGCGTTCGCCTTGACGACCGCCGCCGCCGGACAGGCGAAGAAGATTCAGGTCGAATTCAAAGACACCACGCTCAAAAACGGCCTGCGCGTAATCACGGTCGAGGACCACAGCGCGCCCGTCGTCTCGATAGGCGTGACCTACAACGTAGGCTCGCGCAACGAGCGAAAGGGCCGCACGGGATTCGCGCATCTCTTCGAGCACATGATGTTCAAAGGCTCCGAAAACGTCGGTCCCGGCGAGCACTTCTTCCTGATATTCACCAACGGCGGGAGCATGAACGGCACCACGAACGAAGACCGCACCAACTATTTCGAATCGGTGCCCGCCAATCAACTCGATATGCTTCTATTCCTCGAATCAGACCGTATGCGCGGTCTCGACATAACGAAAGAGAATCTCGACAATCAGCGAAATGCGGTCCAGGAAGAGCGGCGGCTGGGGCTGGATAATCAGCCTTATGGTAAAAGCAACGAGATGTTGCAGGAGATGTTGTACGACAACTTCGCCTACAAGCATTCGACAATAGGCTCTATGGAAGACCTCAACGCCGCTTCGGTCGATGACGTGAAAGCGTTCTTCAAGACTTACTACGCGCCCAACAACGCCGTGCTCACCCTCGTAGGCGATTTCAACACCAAAGAGGCTCTCGCAAAGATCAGGAAACACTTCGAAGACATTCCGCGTCAGGAGGCTCCGCCCGCAGTCGATATGAAGGAACCCGAACAGAAGGCCGAACGCCGCGCGACGGTCGAAGACAAGCTGGCCAGGCTCCCCCAGGTCGCCATCGCATTCAAGATCGTTCCGGGTAATACTTCGGACTTCTACGCGCTTCAGGTGCTGTCGGCCGCCCTCCAGAGCGGACAGAGTTCGCGCCTCTATCAGAGCCTTGTGAAGGAGAAAGAGATCGTCACGAGCGTCGGGGGATCTGCGGACGAGAAGCGAGGAACGGGCGCGTTCTATATCACGGCCACTCTCCGTCCGGGCAAGAAGACAGAAGACGTGGAAGCGGCCATCTATGCCGAGATCGAACGCCTCAAAAAAGACGAGATCGCCGACTGGGAGCTTCAGAAAGCCAAGAACTCGACGCGGCGAAGCTTTATCAACAGCATACAGAACTCGCTTTCGCGCGCCGTGATTCTCGGCCAGTACACCGTCTACTACGGCGACCCGAATCTCATCAACACCCGCCTCGATAAAGTCGCCGCCATCACCAAAGAAGACGTGCAGCGCGTGGCGAAGCGGTATCTCACCGAAGCCAATCGCACGGTGGTCATCACTATGCCGAAATCGGCCGACACGGCCGAAACGGGCCGTCAGTAAAGGAGGAAGCAGTTATGAACGAAAGAGGAATAACCAAACACCTGAGCGCGATCAAACTCACTGCGATGCTCGTGGCATTGCTTATGCTTACGCCCTATCCGGGCGCGGCATGGCAGCAGGGACAGCAGGCCGGTCAATCCCTGAAAGGGGCCAAGCTCAAAGGCAAGGTGCCGGTCAATAAAGAGCTTCTCAAAGTGAAGCTGCCGCGAGCGCAGGAGGCTGCGCTTAAAAACGGACTGCGCGTCATACTGCTCGAAAACCACAAGGTGCCTACCTTCTCCATGCAGGTGACCTTTCTAAGCGGAGGGCTGTCGGACCCTGCGGACCATCCGGGGCTTGCAAACTTCACGGCCGCGCTTCTGCGAGAAGGCACCGGCAAACGCACGAGCCGCGAGATAGCCGAGCAGGTAGACTCGCTCGGCGCAACGCTCACGGCCGGGTCGGGAATGTCGTCGTTTACGACGAACGTGAGCGCATCGGGGCTTGTGGAGAATCTCGATTCCGTGCTCGAAATATTCGCCGACGTTATACGAAATCCGAGTTTCCCGAAAGAGGAGGTCGAGAAGTACAAGAACCGCACCGTTTCGCAAATGCAGTTTCTGAAATCGAATCCCGGTTTCCTCGCTCAGGACCGGTTCAGCCGCGCAATCTACGGCGACCACCCGGCGGGCCACGTGGTAGCGCCTGTCGATTCCGTAAAGAAGACGACCCCTGAAGACCTTGCGCAGTTTTATTCCAAACACTATCTGCCCAACAACGCGATAGTCACGATCGTCGGCGACGTGACGCTCAAAGAGATAATGCCTAAACTTGAGCGCGCGTTCGGCGATTGGAAACAGGGCGAACTTCCCAAAACCATGATCCCGGAAGTCCCGGCGCAGCCCAAGGCGAAGATTCATCTGATAGACCGGCCCGGCTCCGTGCAGACATTTCTGTTGCTCGGCGACCTGGGAATCACCCGGACGGATCCGGATTACTTTTCGCTCCTCTTGATGGACAAGATAGTCGGCGGCGGCCCGGCCGCGCGGCTCTTTATGAACCTGCGCGAAGACAAGGGGTACACCTACGGCGCTTACAGCTTTTTTGGCGGCACGAAGTATCGCGGCACATGGGCGGCGAACTCGTCTGTCAGGACGGAAGTGACCGACGGCGCGATGAAGGAGTTCATGTACGAACTCAATCGCATACGCGACGAGAAGGTGCCCGCAGACGAACTCGAAAATGCAAAGCGTTCGCTTATTGGAAGCTTCGCGCTCTCGCTCGAACGGCCTCAGAGCCTGCTTCAGAACATCGTGATTCAAAAGCTCTACAATCTGCCTTCGGACTACTGGGACACCTATCCGCAGAAGGTTGCCGCCATCACCGCCGAAGAGGTTCAGCGAGCGGCTCGGAAGTACGTCGACTTGAAACACCTTCAGATAGTGGCCGTAGGCGACGCTTCGAAGATAAGCAAAGAGATGGCCGCGTATGGAGAGATGGAGGTTTACGACCGCGAAGGCAAGCTGGTAAAATCACCGGACCATAAACCTGATGATAAATAACAGTGGCCAGCTATCAGCTATCAGCTATCAGACTTTAAACTGACGGCTGATGGCTGATCAGAGATAGTTGATCGAGGATTATGTCTGAAGAGAGGATCAGAGTTTTGCTGGCGAAGCCGGGGCTTGACGGGCACGACCGGGGAGTCAAGGTCATAGCGCGCGCCCTGCGCGATGCCGGCATGGAAGTGATATACACAGGGCTTCGTCAGACGCCCGAACAGGTTGTGAGCGCCGCCCTACAGGAAGATGTCGATGCGATAGGGTTGTCTATTCTGTCGGGCGCGCACATGACTCTGTTTCCGCGAGTGGTCGAGCTTGCGCGCGAAGCCGGCATCGACGACGTGATAATCTTCGGCGGCGGAATCATCCCCGATGAAGACATTCCGCGCCTGAAAGAACTCGGCGTGTCGGAGGTATTCACGCCCGGCGCGAAGATGGAAGAGATAATAGAGTTCATTCGAAAGAACGCCCGCCGCGCGCCCCAACCTGCGTAAACTCGCTTACCCGAACACGACCGGATACATCATCGGACGGGCAATCATACCTTCATTGCCGACAGTCTTCTTTGTCCTCTATGTTTGCGGCAAGATGATTCAGGAACCCGATATTTCGATTTCATCGAGTCGGCTCTTTTCTCCGCGTATGAATCTGCCGAAGACTCCGTTCCAGGGCGGTATTACTATAGACACAGCGCCCGATGGTTGCGACTGGCAGGCGAGGCGTATCAGGGGTCGCTCTTCATCCGTGTCCGTGTAGCCGAACTCTTTCATCCTGCGCCTTTCGAGCGGGAGGACGGCAGAGAGTCTCTCCGCTCCGCCGAGCACGCCCACCCAGCATGTGCCGCAGGATGCCGAACGGCACTGCACGGGGATAGGCCCTTCGTTTACGGTGCAGCGCGGGTCGCGCGATACGTAATCGCGTTTGTCTTCGGCCGCTGCGGTCGTCAGGTGCTGCCCGTCGATAAGCCCGAAGGTCGCGTTCCTGTCATTCTCGTTGAAGGTAATCGTATATTTTTTTTCAAGCCCCAGAAGAGAACCGAACAGCCCCTGACTGTCATCGCGCAAGCGCGCCTTCAAGACCTGCTCAGGCGAGCGGGCCGAGCGGCTGCGATCTATACTTATCGTGCCCAATGAGGCGTCGAACGGCTCGCAGCCGACCTGCTGCAATGTCATGAAAGCGATTGCCGTGACGGCGACCAGAAGCGATTCATCTGCTTTGACCTGTTTTGCCACCTTGTCGGCAAGCTCGCGTATCTGAAGCGCGAGGTCGAGGCTCGCCGGGGCTTTGGCGGAAGCGGCGTATTCCGCTACCGCCCGCTTGACCTCGGGCCAGTACCGGTGGCCGTATAAAAATTCGTGCGAAGAATCTATCTGGTCTTTCAGATGATAGCGCCCCTGCATCACAAGTTTTCTGGCTAGTTCTTCGGGGTCATCTGCGAGGTCGAACGCTCGCGCAAGAGCGAGCGGGAAGAAAGCGAACCAGATACGGGTCGCCGTCCTGTCCACTTCGTGTATGTATGGCAAAAGAGACCGGACGACTCCGTCCCAGGCAGGGGCGTCGTACCGGTTCAAGAAAGCTTCAAAAAGCGGCCCTTCTTTCGCGCTCATAGTCACCTCTGATCTACATTTTCGTCCTCTTAAAAGTAACCGGGCATTTTAACAGCACCGCGATTTTTGCTCAAACTTCCATTTCGCGCCGAACCGTTTGTCGAAAGAGGTTTTTATGCAGTCGCTTCGAATCTCTTTAATCGAAAATCGCCCGCGCGCTTCAAGTTGACTCTGTAAAAACGCCTTTGCTAGTATTGATCTGCGTTGAGACGACGCTTAGGCCGTCTCGATCATGTTTGAATCAAATCGGTATGGGGCTATAGCTCAGTTGGAAGAGCGCTACACTGGCAGTGTAGAGGTCGTCGGTTCGAGCCCGACTAGCTCCACTTCCTCAGATTTCATTCGATGATAGTTCACACTGCTCCATAGTTCGCTCAAAGGCCATCCTTATAGTATCAAGTCAGACATTTCCGGCCGGGCAACAGAAAATTTTCTGATTATAGTTTTGCATAAACATTTTTCGGCATCGCCGGTTCAGTGATTTCCTTCGACCGCAGATAAACATTTGTTACAGCGGAGCTTAGGGGTTTTCAAACAAGAGAGCGGCCCGACGGGTAGAAAGCCATTCGCGCAAATTCCTGTACATACCCGTCCCTCGAAAAAAATATTTTAAATTTCTTGAGCCATTCTCGATCCGTTTTTCGCGTTAGCAGATAGGGGTTCTGATAAACCCTGCTTCGATATTCGCCGAATAGCTTCAATTGCAAGAAGGAGATAAAAATGAGCTTCAATACATCATCTGCGCAGTCTGACGCACAGCAACACGGCGCATCTCACCAACAACAAAGTGGAAATGCTTATCAGGGAGTACGCGGCTGGCTGCTACTGTTATGCATAAGCCTCACGGTGATAAATCCCCTGGTTACGCTTCTTGGCACCGCAATGTCCTTCAACTCGGGAATATCGTTTTCCCGCCTGCCGCCTGGCTTCGCGTTCTTTATCGCCATTGACACCCTGTTCGGCCTGGGGTTCATGGTGTTCAGCATCTATGCAGGCATCGCCCTCTGGATGGTGAAGCCCAATGCGGTTTCTGTGGCGCAGAGATATCTCTTCGCGCTCCTGATCTACTCTATTTTGTTTATACCGCTGCTGCTCGTCGTAAACCTTGCGGCAGATTTTTCAGGCCGGGTTTTCACGAAATTGTTGGAAGGGAGCGTAATGAGCGTATTTCGCACGCTGATTTACTTTCTGGTCTGGAACTCCTATCTGAACAAGTCGAAGCGAGTGAAAGCCACTTACTTCGGCATACACGACGACACGCAGTTCGTAAAGTTGAATCTCAACAGTTAGTGCTCTCTTTCCAATTCGGTAGAAAGCACCCCAACCGTAAACAAGGAGGAAGCTATGAAAAGCAGATTGCACCGCATCGCCATCAGCCTCGCGCTGATCCTCTCATTCGTGATTTTTCCTTTCACCAACCTTTTAAACGCGGACGCCGTTTCTCGACCCTCACCAGACCGCGAGTCGAGCAATCGGGGAATCACCTTCAAGCGCCCGCCTCTGAGGTTCGAGATCAACCAGGGACAGACTGATTCCGAGGCGCGGTTCATCGCAAGAGAGCGCGACGGCATAGCCTTTCTGACTCCCGACGGCGCTACATTGCAGGTCACTAAACCCTTAGCTCAACCCGACTCCAAATCCGGTTTCAGAAAAGCTGCCTATACACCGGACACGCACGGATTCGAGTATTCATTCGTGAGATTGAAGACCCTTGGCGCGAATCCCAATCCTCGAATAACCGGGCTTGAGCGATTGCCCGGCGTGACCAACTACCTAATAGGCAACGATCCTCGCAAGTGGCGCACGAACGTCGCCGCCTATGCTAAGGTCAAATATGAAAGCGTCTATCAGGGGATTGACCTTGTCTATTACGGCAACGATTCGGGTCGGCTTGAGTACGACTTCATAGTCAAGCCCGGCGCAGACCCCTATCAGATAGCCGTCTCGATAGAAGGGGCTGAAAGCGTAGAGCTAGATTCATCAGGCGATCTGGTAATCAGCGCGGCAACGGGGAAGATTCGCCAGCCTGCGCCTCGCATATATCAAGAGGTAAACGGAGAGCGAGAGCAGATAGCAGGGCGATACCTGTTGCTTGAAGGCGACAGAGAGATTCGCGATCCGCGATCCGAAACCCGCAATCCGCTGGTGGCGTTCGAGTTGGCCGAATACGATGAGAGCCGGGAGCTTGTGATAGACCCGGAGGTGGTCTATGCGACCTACCTCGGAGGGTCTTCGACAACCAACATAGCTATGGAGGGAGCGAACGACGTTACGGTGGATGATGAGGGCGCGGCATACATATTCGGGACCGCGACATCGGCTGACTTTCCGACAAGGTTTCCGCTTCAGGGCGCGCTTCGTGGCGACAGCGATGCATTCATAACCAAGCTCGATCCACAGGGCCAGCTAGTCTATTCGACATTTATCGGCGGAAGCAGATTCGAATCCGGTTTTGCGATCACGATGGACGAGACAGGAGCGATCTATGTGGCAGGGCAGACCAGTTCATTCGATTTTCCGACGGTGGGCGCATTTCAGCCGGTCAATGGAGGAAGGCAGGACACATTCCTGACGAAGCTGAACGCTACGGGGTCGCAGATCATTTATTCGACCTATCTGGGCGGTAGCAACACGGAACTGGTGAAAGACATTGCTCTGGACGCGGAAAAGAACCTGTATGTGCTGGGCAGTATTTTTGAAGATGTGGCTCCGGCCAATGATTTCCCGACGGTGAATCCGCTTCAGGCAACTTATGGGGGCGGGTTCCAGGACGGTTTCATGTCTGTGATAAGTCCGACGGGGGCGAACCTGCTCTACTCGACATATCTGGGAGGAGACGGAGATGACATCTTCCAGGCTATTAATGTCGATCCGCGCAACGGGGATGTGTACCTGGGTTTCTTCAAAGATTCGAGCGACTTTTTGACAAACGGCTCATCCATAACCACTCAGGGCGCAACCACTCAGGCCGCCGGAGAGTCGAACAAGGGAATCGCCAAACTCGAACGCATCAAGGAGCTATTTCCGTTGGAGTATATAATCGGGATCATTATATTTTTTGCATCTGGTGGTGATCCTGCTACTATTGACTCCTTTGAAGACTTTGAGTTTCTAGAAGATTTTTCGGCATTTGTTATCTTTTATAATGCCCTAGCGGAACTCGACGCATTCGACGACATTTCTACGCAGGCCGCGCAGTCTGGCGGAAGGTTGGATGTAAGAATAGATGGATTAGATCAGAACCTGAATATCGCGAAGACCCTATTTTTCGGCGGGAGCCAGGACGAGACGGTCAACGCGCTGGCAGTTGATGATAAGGGAGCAGCTTACGTCGTCGGCAGCACGACTTCAACCGACCTGCCGACAATCAACCCCATTCAAGCCAATCACGCAGGAGGCTTTTCCCGCGACGGTTTCCTTGTCGTGTTCCATCCGCAGACGCTTGAGCCTGTATTTGCCACATATCTGGGCGGCAGCGGCATACCGGAATCGCTTTCAGGCGTCACCGTAGATAAGCAGGGCAATATCTACGTCGTAGGGACTACGTTCTCCGAAGACTTTCCTACCTCAACGCCCGGAGCGATCAGTGACCAGCTTCGAGGCCGCTCGAACGCATTCCTGATAAAAATCTCGCCCGTAGAGATTCCCACCGAGCCTGACTTCACGCTTTCTGTCGACACGCCTGAGATCACCGTCGCGCGCGGCGCGAAGGTCAATCTCACGATCAACGTCAATCGCATCGCAGGATTCGACGGACAGGTCACGATCTCAAGGCCCGCAGTGATCCCGAAAAAGGTCAAGATCAAGCCCGCCGAGCGTTCGACAACGGGCGGCGAGGTCAAGTTCAAAGTGAAGCCAAAACCTCCCGCGCCCGTAGGCGAGCATGAGCTTCTATTCACAGGCACGGACCAGTCGGGCCGCACACGCGAGGTTAAGGTCAAACTGATAATTCAATAAAGCTGCGATCAACCGGCAAACAAAAGCGACTGTCCCCTGCGCAGAGAGCGTCAGATTGTATGGCGCTCTCTGCGCGGGGCGGAGTAGTATGGCTGCATAGAACAGCAAAAGGGGAAAAGGAAATGGCCGTTACGGAAAAATTCACTTCCGCCGATCTCGAACTGATGCCCGACGACGGCAAGCTCTACGAAATCATCGAAGGAGAGCTATATATTTCCAGACAGCCGAGTTGGAATCATCAGTATGCTTGTGGTCGTATCGGCCGTTTTCTCAATGAGTGGGATGACCGCAGCAGGTCAGGGGTGGCAGTTATCTCTCCGGGGTTGATATTCAGCGAATATGACGATGTTGCTCCCGATGTGGTGTGGATCAGCCGTAAGCGACTGGTCAATGCGCTCGATGAAGCAGGGCATCTGCGCGTCGCGCCCGAACTCGTCGTCGAAGTGCTCTCGCCCGGCAAGCCCAACGAAGACCGCGACCGTCAGGTGAAGCTCAAACTCTACTCGCGCCGGGGCGTGCATGAATACTGGATAGTCGACTGGATCAAGCAGCAGGTCGAAGTATATCGCCGAAGGCGGGCGCGCCTCTCGCTTGTGGCAACGCTCTTCGCTCAGGATAAATTGGAATCCCCTCTACTGCCCGGATTCTCCTGCCAGGTAGCATCGTTGTTCTTTACCCTGCCTGAGGATTGATTCAACACAACTCACATTCACCCGCGCGAGGGCCAGGCGGCAAAGAAGCGCGGGGCCTGTCGGGGAAGCTCGCGCGCGAGCATCTCTTCGACCTCTGCTGCGGAAGCCAGCTTCATCGCGTCTTTTATGAGCGAACGCACGCGCGCAAGTTCTATTGACCGGACTGCGTTTTTGATCAGCGGGATGGAAGCGGGCGCGAGGCTTAGGGTGCGTATGCCGAGTCCTATCAGCACTATGGCATGAATGGGGTCTGAGGCCATCTCTCCGCATAACTCTATAGGGACGCGCGCTGATTTTGCGGCGCGGACCAGAAAAGAGATCGTCCTCAAAACGGCCGGATGCAAAGGTTGATATAGATGCGCGACGTTTTCGTTCGCGCGGTCTACGGCCAGCAGATACTGTATGAGGTCGTTCGTGCCTATGCTGAGAAAGTCGACTTCGCGCGCGAAGAGATCGGCCATCATCGCGGCGGCCGGCACTTCGATCATCACCCCTATGGGAATCTCGGCGTCGTACACTATGCCTCTATCGGCCATCTCGCGCTTCACAAGGTCTATGATCGCGCGGGCCTGGCGCAGTTCCGGGATGGTGCTTATGAGCGGCAGCACGATGCGCAATCGCCCGTGTGAGCTTGCGCGCAGGATGGCCCTTAGTTGAGTGCGAAATATATCCTCGGCCTTCAGCGAAAGCCGTATCGCGCGCAGCCCCAGCGCAGGGTTCTGCTCTTCCTTATAACCTTCGAGCGTCAGCTTGTCGCCTCCGAGGTCGAAGACGCGAATGCTCGCTCCCGCTTCGCCCGTCGCTTCGGCAAGCCGTGCGTATATCAGGTATTGCTCGTCTTCGCCGGGCAGTTCCGGCAACCGGTTTAAAAATATGTACTCGGAGCGATAAAGACCTATCCCCTCGGCCCCGAATAAGGCGAGCGATTCGATTTCGGTTGAAAGCTCGACATTCGCCCGCAGTCGGATTCGCACGCCGTCAATCGTTTCGGCAGGCTCCGAAGGTTGGGCGATGGGGATGGCGAGACGGGCCACATCGCGCTTGCGCTTCTCGGCGTACTGGCGTATGACGGGACGGGTCGGTCTGAGGATTATTTCCCCCGTCCCGCCGTCAACGATTATTGTGTCACCCGTCCTGATCAGCCTTGTTACTTCGTGCAGCCCGACGACGGCAGGTATCCTGAGCGCGCGCGCTATGATGGCCGCATGCGAAGTCATACCGCCCGCATCGGTCGCAAATCCCAGAACCCGGTTGAAATCGAGTTCAGCTACCGTGGAGGGCCATATATCACAGGCTACGACTATCACGTCTTCATCGAGCTTCGAGAGGTCGAACTTCGCGTGGCCGGAAAGTATGGCAAGCAGCCGCGTGGTGACGTCTTCGATGTCTGAGGCGCGCTCGCGCAGGTATTGATCGTGGACGTGCCTGTAAGCTTCTACGGCGCGGTCGGTCACATCGCGCACGGCCCACTCGGCATTGATACGGCGCGAGCGTATCTCCTGTTCGAGTTCGGTCATCAGTCTTTTATCTTCGAGCATCAACAGGTGCGCGTCGAGAATGTATGAGTGCTTGTATCCGAGTTCGCGCGCGAGGCGGTCCTGTATCTCTTCCATCTGTACGCGCGCTTCTTTGAATGCCTGGTGCAGACGTGTGATTTCGTTCCGCACCTGACCGGCCGTTATCCCTATGTAGTAGAATTGATACCGGCCGTGCTCGTCCAGCCTGAGCACACGTCCGACGGCGACTCCTCCCGAAGCGGCAAGCCCGAGCAGCTTCACGTCACGTGAACGAGTTGTCTTAGAAGAGGCCATCCGATATCTCCTCTCCGAACTTTTGCTCGACCAGGTCGACTAGTTCGCTTGCGGCGCGCTCCTCGTCAGGCCCTTCGGTCCTTATGATGAGCGAGGTGCCGCGCGATGCCGCGAGCAGCAGGACGTTTAGAATCGATTTCCCGTCTGCGGTCTGGCTCGTGTCTTCGCGTATGATCTCGACGCTGCTCGTGAATTGCGTGGCCCGGCGCACAAGTCGCGCCGCCGCGCGAGCGTGCAGACCGAGACGGTTGGAAACTATCACTCTGCGTTCTTGCATGGCTTCAACCAAGTGTTCTCGGATCGGCGGCATCGCGCAATCCGTCCCCTAAAAAATTCCAGGCCATCACGGCTATGAATATGAAGAAGCCCGGAGTCAACACCCAGGGAAAATCGCTCAGGTAGCGAGAGGTATTGGCCGCTATGAGCATATTACCCCAACTCGCTTCCGGCTCCTGTATCCCCGCGCCCAAAAACGAAAGCGCCACCTCTCCGAGAATATAAAAAGGGACAGAAAGCGTCGCCGTCACTATTACGAATGAGAGCGTGTTCGGCAGCACATGGCGGACTATTATGCGAAAGCTCGTGTAGCCGAGGGCGTGCGCGGCGATCACGTATTCGTGCTCTTTGATCGAAAGCACCATGCCGCGTATCACACGCGCCTGGGTCGCCCACCCTATGAACGCCAGTACGATGACTATTATAAGGTAAACCTGCGTGGAACTGAGCCCCTGTCCGAACATCTGGCGCATTATCAAGATGAAATACAGACTCGGCAGCGCCAGCAGCACCTCGACCGAGCGCATGAGAAGAAAATCTATAGCCCCGCCGAAATACCCGGCCGCGCCGCCCACGAGCATCCCTATCACAGTCGAGATGATTATCCCTATTATGCCTATCGAAAGCGACACCTGAGCGCCGTAGAGCACGCGCGAAAAAATGTCGCGGCCTTGCAGATCAGACCCGAAAAGAAAGATGCGGCCGGGCCGGTCTACTCCGAACAGGTGTATGTCGGAACGTATGAGCCACAGTATATGGTACTCGTCGCCCCTCACGAAAAACTTTATAGGGTACTTACGGGTGAGGTCTTCGCTATATGTTTTGAGTTGAACGTCTTCGGCAGTTATGCCGTAGACGAACGGGCGGCTGAGGCGGCCCTGCTCGTCGAAGAGACGTAGAGTTGTGAGCATAGGGGGATGAAAAGGCGCATCGGTCGTGAGGGTGCTATATGAGTAGGGCGAAAGGAACCCGGCCAGTATGGCTGCCCCGTAGAGCACGATGAGCGTATAAAGTCCGAACATGGCCGTGCGATTGCGCCGGAGCTTCAACCATATAATCCTCGAAGGCGAGCGCCCGCGATTTTGCGGCCCGGCCGCTGCGCCCTCGTCGCCGGTCACGGCTGGCAAATCGGGGGCGACAGAAAGATTTCTTTCGTCAAGATTTCTTTCTTCGCCCGCCGCGCGCCCGATGGCATCCGGGGCGTTCGTCTCTTTATCGCGTGTGAGGCGTTCGGTCATAAGAGAGTCACTCAAGCCTTATACGAGGGTCTATGATCGCAAGCAGCAGGTCGGCTATAAGGTTTCCTATCACGAGCATAAGCACGAGCATGGTCACGGCGGCCATCACGACCGGCTCGTCTTCATCTCGGAGGGCTTCGTAAACTGTGGTGCCCAGGCCCGGCCACCCGAATACGAACTCCGTTATAAGCGCGCCCGCAAGCAGATAGGCGAGCGAAAATCCGAAGAGCGTGACCAGCGGATTTATGGCGTTCAGGAGCGCGTGGCGGAAGACGACTCGCCCGCGGCTCAGGCCCTTGGCCCGCGCCGTGCGTATGTAATCCTGCGAGAGGGTTTCGATCATCTCGCTCCGCATCTGGCGCATATACTGGGCCATGCCTATGGTCCCAAGCACTATCGTCGGCAGCACGAGATGGTGGAGCGAGTCTGTGAACTTCTCCCAGGGAGTCATAAGGTCCCATATCGCTTGATTGTGAATGCCTCCGACAGGGAACCATCCGGTTTTGGCCGCGAACAATATCATCAGCAGCGAGAAGAAGACCGAAGGGATAGAAAGCCCGAAAAAGGATATGAAGCTGCACAACTTATCGATCCAGCGATTGCGATAGACACCCGCCATAACTCCGAGCGGGATGGCCAGCCCCCACGAAAAGAGCAGCGCCGACCCCGTAAGCAGCAGAGTGTTCGCCACTCGCTCGCCTATCATCTCCCAGACAGGCTGGTTGTAGAGGAATGAATAGCCGAAGTCGCCGCGAAGCGCGGGCCAGAACCAGTACCAGTAACGCTCGAAAACATTATCGCTGTCCAGATGATAGAGCCTCTCCAGGTGGGCGATGTAATCGGGAGAGATGTTCGGATTGAGCTTGATCGTATCGAGGTAGTTGCCGGGCGAAAGCACCAGCATCGCATTCGTGATGAAAGTGACGGCGATCAGGAGCGGTATCGCCGCAAGCAACCGTCTTATCAGGAAGGTTCGCATATTCGTCCAGGGTTAAGTCTCTGGGTTTCAAAGGGGCGAGAACCGATACCGTTCAAGATTTCAAAGCTGAAGTTTCAAATTTGAAATCAGAGAAACCGCCAAGTCATAGAGTTGCCCCGGCAGGCCATATCGAAAGATGAAGGCGGAAGGCCGCGGTAGTCTTAAGACTGCGGTGAAAGATGCCCGGAGGGATTTTCATCCTTCATCCCTCATCCTTTCTGGAACCTCGCGCCTTACTGTTGTTTGACGTAAATCTCCTCAACGTTCCACGTCAGACGTGGGATCATGATCGACGGGCGGATGTTGCCGAATTTGGTCTTGTAGGCGACGCCTTCGCGCTGGGCGACCAGATGGATTTCCGGCAATTGCTCGGACCATATACGCTGAAGCTCATCGTACATGCGCTTGCGCTCGGCAGGGTCGAGCGAGGCCTCCATCTCCTGCACGAGTTGATTCACGCGCGCTTCCCATTCGGTGGAAGGAGCCGGCTGGTTCGGGAAACAGATGTGATTGAAGCCCGACGATAGCAATATATTCTTCGAGTTGATGAGGCTGGGAGGCACTCCCGCGACCCAGCCCAGCACTATGGCGTCGAAGTTATATTGCGATTGCATCATATTGATGACTATGCGGAAGTCGATAGGAGCGGAGTTCGCTTTTATGCCGACATCCTGCAGGTTCTTGGCTATGAAGCTCGCCGTGCCGACCCGTTGCGAATTACTGGAGTTGGTGTTGATATTGATCTCTATGGTATGCCCCTCTGCGTCTTCGAGAAAGTCGTCGTTATCAGTGTCTTTAAGCCCGATCTCCGAAAGCAGTTGGCGCGCGCGCTCCGGATCATAAGGATACTTCATGACGTCGTCCGAATATGAGTACTTCTCGCCGGGCGAGACGAACGAAAAGTTCGGCGCCGCCCGTCCGACATAGACCGTATTCGCCAGACCTTCGCGATCTATAGCATAGGAGACGGCCTGGCGAAACTTCTGATCGCGGAAGAGCCGCTGCTTCCACTTTTCGACATACGGCCTGCCCGTATTCTTATTGATGCCGGTGTTCTGGTTGAAAGCCATCCATTCGGTGCTGTGCGAGACGCCCAGGTCTTCCACCCTGATGCCGGATCCCTCAAGCCTCTTGACCTGCGCGAATTCCTGTGCGCGCACCCGCGACATAACGTCTATTTCGCCGGCCTGGAATTTCGCCTGTATGGTGTTATAGTCCTTCGCTATGACGAAAACCACGCGGTCGAGATAAGGGAGCCGATCGCCATCCTTATCGACCTTCCAGAAATGAGGGTTGCGTTCCAGCACCACGCGCTGGCCGCTCACATGCTCTTTGAGGACGAACGGTCCCAATCCGACCACCTCTTTAGGGTCGCCGCCGATCTGCATCGCTTCAGTGTTGAAACTGCCCGCGCGCCATACGCCTTCCCATTTATGTTTCGGTATTATGTAGAGGTTGAAGATCGCATCGAGGAATCCGCCGTTAGGCTTGTGCAACTCGAAGCGCACCGTATGGTCGTCTACTTTTACAAGGTCCGGATAGAGGGCCTGGCCGCCCTCGTCTTCGCCCTCGGAGAATATGTCCTTGATCGCGTTGGGCACATTTTTGTCGCGCACCACATCATAAGTGAACATAACATCATCAGCAGTGAAGGGCCGGCCGTCGGACCATCGAACACCTTTGCGTAAATAGAAGGTCCACTGCCGGGCATCGGGCGAAGCTTCCCATTTCGTGCAGAGTCCGGCGTCGTACCTGGGAGGATCTTCGCCGTTGCGGTAATCGACAAGGCAGCGGAAGACGTGATACCAGAGCACGTAAGTAGTCGCCGTATCGGTCGAGAAGATCGGATTGAACGATTTGACATCGTCGGGCAAATCCAGGACTATCATTCCGCCGTAAGCGCCCGTCTCGCCATCGTAAACATAAGCCTCTTCGGGCGGAGTTCCTTCAAAGGGCGGATTGGGCGTTCCGGTAGCGCCTTTGGGTCTGCTTCCATTGCACGCGACGGCGCAGGCCATAGCAACTATGACAAAGGAAAATGTAAAGCTCTTCATTATCGTCCCTCCCTGAAACCGGTCAGCATCAAAGATAATCGCTTGCACGCACTAGAAGGTATCTCAGACAGCAAATGCGTGTCAAACGGCGCGCCTACTATCATTGTCACTGTTTCTGCTCGCGTGATAACATTTCGTCGCCGAGCCGCGTTGCGCGCGACACTGCCCGGTCACTGAAAGGCATCGACGATCATCCGAATGCGGACCTTGACTTCCAGAGCAACGCGGGCACATCCGCACACCATCGCAATAAGGCATTACAGTAATGAGAGAGGACAGGGGGATTGAAGCTATGAGGATAAAATCATTGGTTGTTTGCATAATCTTAGGGCTCGCGGGCGCTCCGCTCGCCGGGACAAACGCTATGGCGCAAAGACCTCGTCACGAGTCGCCGCCTGTCAGGCCGGTCACCGTCTTCGGCGATTTGCTCGATGTGTCGAATACTTATGATGAGAGGCCGAACACTCGCGCCTATTCGAGCAGGCGCAATTACGCGGGTCTCAGCGTCACGCTCGACGTGGGCAGCCAGCAGAACATAATAGGCGTAGATCAGTTTCATGGGGCCTGGGCCGCTCATTACCCCGGCAAATACAAAGTCGAGGTGGCAGAATCGGAGAACGGTCCCTGGTTCGAAACCTTCGAGGGAGCTGGCCGTCGCGGGTTCAGTCGCGCCCAGTTTGAAGCAGTGCGCGCACGGTTCATACGCATCACCGCAACCGCAACCGGCGGCGGCAATAATGAATGGTCTATAGCCGAGTTGAAGGCGCTGGTCGATCCGACCGCGACCCCCCGGCGCATCCCCGACCGCAGAGAGCGACCCGACGAGCGGAGAGGGCGGGACGATGACCGATTGCCGCAACGCCGCCCGGATTCGCGAATAGAGGGCAACTTCAGAGATATGGAGAGGGCGATTGACAGAAACCCTGACACGTTTGCGACGACAGGGACCGCTAATTACGCCGGAACCTCTTTGACTCTCGACCTCGGCGGCGAATACGAGGTGTCGCAAGTCATACAGCTTCACGGCACGCGGCCGAACGACTATCCGGGCGAGTACAAGGTAGAGGCCAGTCGGCGCAAGGACGAGAGCCAGTTTCGTGAGGTATGGCGCGGGCGGGGCGAGCCTGTCCGTAGCGTGGCCCGGTTCGATCAGATCACGACTCGCTACATTCGCATCACAGCGACCAGGAACCGGGGCCGCGCATACTCGTGGTCGATAGCCGAGCTTCGCACCGATAGAGACGCGGACCCCACAGATCGCGACGAAGATGACAAGCGGCTCTCGCGCGACATTCGCAGGGCCACTTCTCAGGGATTCTCCGATATAAATGCTGCGACCGACAACGACCTGAGCACGAGCGCCACCACAGGCAGGGCCAACTATTCGGGCAACTGGGTGTCGCTCGACCTGGGCGGGAGTTATACGGTTTCAAAAATAGTGCAGATACACGCGCCAAGAGACGGCGATTTTCCGGCCCGCTACAAGATAGAAGTGAGCCAGGGGGGCACGCGCTGGCAGACGGTCTACGAAGGCGAAGGCGCAAACGAACGCTCGCGCGCAACCTTCGACGCCGTGCGCACGCGCTTCATACGCATCACCGCGACACGCGAACGCGGCGGCAGGCACTGGTGGACCATATCGAAATTCAGGATTCTGGAATGAATGCGCCTCCGTAAGAGAAGGGAGAGCTACCGGGTAGCTCTCCCTGATTCCAGAATGGTTTTGAGCAGTTCGCACGACGACGGAAACAAGCCGCTTCTTTCAATCACCCCGCCGAGTGAATTCGAAGCTTCTCGAATGAATTTCAGACTACTCGCAACTCGCGGCTTCACTGCTTCGAGCCTGCCTCTTCCTGTTTCCTGAGCTTTTTCAAAAGGTCTCCGACCTTGCTCGAAAGCGAGCCGCCCCTGAGTCCCACAGCGCGAATCACGCCGTCCTGGTCTATCAGCACCGTATGCGGAATACCGCTGACCTCGTAGAGCCGTGAGACGATGTTGTTCCAGCCCTTGCCGTCGTAGTACTGCGGCCAGGTGATCCCTTCTTTTTTCAGATACGACTCAAGGGCGCGGGGATTTTCGTCCAGGCTCACGCCGATCATGATGAAGCGGTCGTCGCGGTACTTCTCCCATATACTTTTGACGTAAGGCATCTCGGCGAGGCAAGGCTTGCACCAGGTCGCCCAGAAGTCGAGCAATACTATCTTGCCTCTGAGATTTTCAAGCGACAACTCCTCGCCTGCCGTAGAGGTGAAGCTGAAGGTGGGAGCGAACCGCTCGCCCGCCATCTTCGGGTTGGCGATGATGGCGCGCACCTCAGCGGCGTTTCTCCCTTTTGGGTCAAGCTCGATATAGGTCTTGAGCGCTTCTACGCCTTCGTCCTGCCTGTCGAGCTTGATGAGCGCGTGGCCGAGATTGTAGTAAGCCATGACGACTTTGCCTTCGCTCAGTTCGATGGCGCGTTTGAAGGCGGCGACGGCCTCTTCGAGCGCCGCCTTTCCGCCTTGCAGATAGAGCGCCGTGCCGAGGGCGTTGTTCAACCTGTCTTCGTTTTCGGGCTTGAGCGCGAGCGCCTGCCGGAGTGCGCCGGCTGCGTCTTTGTATTTCCGCATCTGGAAATATATCTGGCCTATTTGCCAGAAGCATTCCGGGCACTCCCCATTGCGAAGCGAGGCGGCCTTCTGGAACTCTTTGATGGCGGCTTTAAGGTCTCCCTTGATGACGAGCGCGCGCGCATTGGTGAAGGCGCGCTCGAACTCACCCTCCGGCTCAAGGGCCGGGTTCCTGAAAGTCTCCTGCGCGGGCGCGAGGGTCGCCGCGCAAAGACCCGTCAGAATCGCTAAACACAAACAAGCGAATTTGTTCATCGATTTTGCACCTCCCTGATAGATCGCCGCCCCGTGAGCGGCCGCTCTATTATACGGACGAGCGCGTTCAAACGCTCATCATGAAATCAACTCGATCGAACGTATATTACACGTCTCATTTTCAATTGAGTTTCAGTTCTATACCTGCGTCGGATTTCGATTGACGGCTATCGAGCCTGCGGGCAAAGAGAGTCAGGCCCGGCTCTCTGGCCACATCGCCCGGCACCCGGAAAAATATCATTCCCTGCCGGGACTCGCCCGGACCCAAAGGCGATTCGAGTTCGAAAGCGTAGGATGAAAAATCCTGCCTCGACTCTTTGTATCCGGGTTTGCTGTAAATCGAGACCCCGTAATAAGAGATCAATCGCTTGAAGGCGTCCTCCGGATCGATGCCCTTGAAGCGGCGTCCCGATGAATTCCTGATTTCGAATCTTGCTTTTCTCAGATCGACGGGGTCTTCCCCGTTGTTCGTCAATTTCACGCGCACAGGGAGAACGCCCGCCAGTATCAAATTTGCATCGAACGTTTCGTACAAAAAGTCTTCGTCCGTTACTGCCTCGGCCAAGAGCGCCACGCCGTTTGATTCGGCCCGCGCTCCGGCCCGTATCTGAGCTTCGGGCACGTCGGGGCGCGGCTTCACCTTGAATGGTTTTCCTCCACATCCCGCAAGCCAGGTCAGAGAGAGCAGGGCGAGACAGACTGCCGAAACTCTGTAAAAAACCGGCCGCAAGGACAGCGCAAAGCGGACCCTGCGCGAGGAGCACAAAACTATCCCTGTAAATGTTTTCAATGAACGCATCAAAGGGATGCTAAGGCAGAGGCTTCCGGGTGTCAACTTGCTACTCAACCGGAGGATATGATAATTTCAAGTTTTTCCGTGACCTGTTCGAACAGGGACATGGCGGGGCAGATCATTAATTTCGCAAAGTCGTGTCCGCCCCCTTCATCCCTGTCAGACATGAGAATGAATACATTTTATTGAGAGAACTTTATGATCTGGCCGTATAAAGGAATATCGCCCGTGGTAGCCGCGACCGCTTTCATAGAAGCGAGCGCGCAGATAGTCGGCGATGTGCATATAGGCGAGCATTCCAGCGTGTGGTTCAATTGCGTGATTCGCGGAGATGTCCATCACGTGCGCATAGGCCACAGCACGAACATTCAGGATGGCTCCGTCATACACGTGACCAGCGGCCGCTTCCCCACCATGATCGGCAACTACATCACCGTAGGGCACGGGGTCATGCTTCACGGCTGCACGATCAAGGACCGCTCGCTCATAGGCATAGGCTCGATCATACTCGACGATGTGACCATAGGCGAAGAGTCTTTCATAGCGGCCGGGGCGCTCGTCACGCCGGGCACCGTCATACCGCCGCGCTCGATGGTTATGGGAGCGCCTGCGCGAGTGCGCCGACAGGTGACCGATGAGGAAATAGCCCGCATAGATACTCACTGGAAGCATTACATAGAATACAAGAACGAATACCTCGTCGGGGCTAATAAAAAAAGCTTCGCATAAACCGGCGGGCGATGCGCTATGCGCGGAGCGTGGCGGGCCGACGGAAGCCCTCACGCATCAGGCATAAATGTTTTTATGATTAAAAGGGTCAAAGGCACTCACGACATCCTCCCTGCGCGCTTCACCGAAAAGGTGGACGCGCAGATCGAGCGATGGCACATGGTAGAGCGCGCCGCCCGCGAAGCTTTTCGTCGCTTCGGATTCGAAGAGATTCGGACTCCCATAATCGAACAGACCGAGTTGTTCGAGCGCGGCGTGGGCACAGAAACCGACGTACACAAGGAGATGTACACCTTCAAGGACCAGGGCGGCGAATCCATATCGCTTCGTCCCGAATCGACCGCGTCGGTCGTCCGCGCATACAACGAACATGGATTGTTCGTTCAGCCGGGACTTGTGAAGCTCTACTACATCGGCCCTCAATTCCGCCGCGAGCGTCCGCAAAAAGGGCGCTATCGCCAGTTCGCGCAGATAGGCGCTGAAGTCCTCGGCCAGAGCGACGACCCGGCCATCGAAGCCGAGGTCATAGAGATGCTCGACTCGTTTATGAAAGAGCTTGGCATCACCGACACCGAATTGATTATAAACTCCGTTGGCGATCAGAACTGCCGCCCCGCTTACATAGCGCATCTCAAAGAGGCTATAAGGGACCGGCTCCCGGAGTTGTGCGGAAACTGCAAGCAGCGATACGAAACAAACCCCTTGCGCGTGCTCGATTGCAAGGTCGAGTCCTGCCAGCCGCACCTGGAAAAGCTCCCGGCCATAACCGATATGCTATGTGAGGCTTGTCGGGCGCACTTCGATCAGTTCCGCAATCTTTTAGACGAGCGCGGCATCCCTTATATACTGAACCCGCGACTGGTCAGAGGGCTTGACTATTACATGCGGACGGCGTTCGAGATAACGGGCAGTCGACTGGGCGCGCAAAACACTATAGTCGGAGGCGGCCGCTACGACGGTCTATCGG
>JAKEHD010000284.1 GCA_022615215.1 Blastocatellia bacterium | reverse complement strand
CGGCGCCGCCAGCTACATGGTTACCGCTTTCGACGTCAGGTTCCGATTGCTGGCTACATCGACCAAACGCCTGTGGAGTTTCTGACCTCTACTCAATCTTTCAGGATTGAGCAAGCCGGAGACTGTGAAGCAGGAACTTTTGTGTACTTTTGTGTACAAAAAAGGTAGCAGATCAACTCTCACGATTCATCTTTCGCCGGATTCATACAGCAGCGCAACTTCTTCCTGAATCCTCGCCGGGCGAGGACGGATGCGGTGCGCCTCTAACTTACGGCATAGAACTGCATCATATCCATAGCGAAATGCACACACCAGAACCACCACACATCGGCAGACCTCTGAAGGACGGTCAAAACCCCTACTCCCAATCCTGCATCCAGGAACAGGCTGCTCATTTCGTTGAGCGTTGCTCCTCCTGCCAGTAGCGCGGGGATGTGCCCGGCAGCAAACAAAACTGCGACGAGCACTATCGTCACCCTCAGACCCAGAGCCGACCGAAAACGCACGAAGAGTATCGCTATGGCAATATCTTCGAGCAGGACTTGAACGAGATGAGAGATATTTTTAGGGTGGTAGACGCGCGGAAGTATTGCAACCCAACTGTCGCTGCCTGTGCGGGCTAAGGAGAAGACCAGTATAGCAATCAGAGCGATAGCCAATCCGATGAGCAGGCGGACCCATATTCGATCTGCGGGCAACCAGGCGGTTTTCAGACTCTGACGCCTGAAAAGGAGAAGCAGGAGGAGAGGCGAGAAAATAAGAACTTGATTGAAGGCGTCAATAATCGGCTTGAATGTTCCCGAAGCCGGGAGCAGCCAGCCGCGAGTGTATAGCTGGCCAATCGCCAATACCGCGAGCAGCGCAAGCAGCGCCCAGGCGACCTCGCGCCAGGGATGAGAAAAACTCTGAGCATTCTGCCTGGGCCATAGGTTCGGAAATATCCGGGCGATAGCGAGCCAGCTTATCATCGCTACTCCGTAACCGATCAGCAGGGCGTGATAGTGAGAGACCGTCATAAGTGATTGCTATTGCGATTGCCTTCAAACCCTCACAACGATAATAACGAAAAAGGAGCCGCCTCAGAGTGCAATGATTTGGTTCGGGAAGTAATCGAATATCTTCTATGCGCTTCCTTGAGAACAACTGATCGAGCGGGGCACATACACGATGGCCCGCTCACGGTCCTGAAAAGATCGTCGCATCGAGCAACACGGAAAGAGTTCACATTTGATCCGCTGCCGCGTCGATACGTCAGTGCAAACTATTTATGAATCGCGCTCCTTGCGCAATCGGATGCCGAACTGTTTCAGTTGAACGATGCACGCTCAAACCTGTGCTCGCAAACTGTCTCAATGCTACTTTGCGGGCGAGAGGACTTTGCTGAACAGCGCGTTGCCGAGCCTTACGAACGGGCCGCCGTCTTCGGACATCTCTTCCGTCACCTTGAATGAATGAGCTGAGATCACATCGATGGTCCTTCTCAAACGAAGGGTCTGGCCTTTGACATTCAGAGGCTCGATGGTGAAGCGTATGGCTATGGGACTGCTCCAGTCGCCTTTGCTCAGTAACTGCACGCCGCCCGCGCGGCGCTCCCTGAAGGTCAGAATCTTTTTCTCTTCATCGAAGGTTATGGCGGCGCTCTCTTCGTAGCTGCCTTCCGCGTGCGTTCCGACCGTCCGGCCCTCAAGCGATTTGCCGTCCGCCGCAAGCGTGTAGGTCACGGTCCCCTCTCTCGTGCCCGGCCCGAGGATGCTCTCTCTTCCAATCCATTTGAAAGTCCACTGGCCTGCGAAATACTCAAGCGACTGTTCCTGCTGAGGCTGCGGGACACTGCGCCTTGATTGTCCCTGCCGGTCCCGCCCGCCGCCGCCTCGTGATGGCGTTTCCCCTTGCGCGGCCTCGCCTCCGCGCTTCAACTCGATGTCGAAGCCAAAGGACTGTCCGCCGAGGTCGAGTTCCCCTTTGCCTTTCAGAGTCTCTCCCTCAAGCATAAGGGTGTAATTGATGACGAAGCTGCCCTGCGGAGATTCGACTTCGGATTTGGCGGTGAGTTTGTCGCCTTCCAGTTTGATATCGCTCAAAGGGACTTCCGCGTCGCCTCGCAAACCGGAAATAGCGCCCGTGTAAGAGTCGCCGCTCTTTTTGAAAGTGACCACAGCCGGGCGGGTTCCCTGAATGCTTTTAACCGCGCCCGCCCATCGGCCTTCGAGACGGTCCTGCTGCGAAAGGCTCGCGGTAGCGATCAAACATATACATAAGATTGCTGAAAGAATGGAGTATGGTCTTCGCATTTTTCCCTCCTGCATGGTTGATGTAAAGGTTCGAGGAATTTCGATCATAGTTGCCTGTGCTCTGAATTTCAAGGCTTCGTTTTTTTACTTGCCTTCAAATCGTGGCTTGCGCTTCTCAAGAAAAGCGCGCGTGCCCTCCTTGTAATCCTCGCTCTCTAAGGCTTCAACATAAAGCCGCTCGATCAATTCGCGTTTGCTTGCGCCGCCGTCTTCAAAAGGAAGACTTTTTTCATCGAGCAAAGATTCGATTATGACTTTGGCTCCCCGCACAGACAGGGGCGCGTTCGCTACGACCTTCTTAATATACTCTTCGGTGAAGGCTTCAAGCTCTTCGACCGGAAGCAAGCGGTTGATGAAACCCATTTCGAGCGCCTCTCTCGCGTCGAAAGTGCGCGCGGAAAATAGTATGTCTTTGGCGCGGGACGGTCCCACAATATCCACGAGTTGCCGCGTGCTTCCCTGGCCGTAGATGATGCCCAATCGCGCCGCAGGGATTGCGAAGCGCGACCCTTCGGCGGCAAAGCGCAGGTCGCAAGCTAAAGCCAGCGCCATTCCGCCACCCATGCAGTATCCGAATATCTGCGCCACAGTCGGCTTGGGGCATCCGCGCACGGCCAGGAACGCGGCCTCGATCTCTTTGTTGTAGGCTCGCGCGGTCGCGGCGTCTTTTCGCACCTCTTTGAACTCGGAGATGTCCGCGCCCGAAGCGAAGGCTTCCGTCCCCGCGCCTCGAAAGATTACGGCGCGGGTCTCTTCGTCTTTGCCGACTCCTTCGGTCACGCGAGCGATCTTCTGCCACATATCGAGGCTTATGGCGTTGCGCACATCGGGGCGGTTAAAAATTATCTTGGCGATGCCGTCTCTTTTTTCTACGAGGACTGTATCATTCATCCGGTTTCGCACCATCGGCTGCGAGTATATCAATCGCTTTGCGATCAAAACGAGGCTCCTTCAGTCTAATGAACCGAAGGGGAATCGTAAAGAAAGGCATTGATGAGATGCGAGATAGAAGCTCAATGTCAGCTTATAGAGTCCTTCGATCATTGAGGAGAAGGCTTTCGTTGCGCAGGGCGGGACGCTAAACTTTTTACTTGCGGAAGGACTGCGTAGAGCGCATAGTGTAAGCGATTGCTCGCGCAAATCGCTGCTGCCGAACGAGGATGAATTAAAGGCATGCCCGAAGTTGAAAAACGTGCCTGCACGCGGATAACACTGTGAGGCGATATAAGCTGCAAGCGCCCGGCTCGCTTCACCGGCGAGGCAGATTCTTCAAAGCGATTCGACGCGGCATGACATCGAACGATTATTTTGAGGCCCCCTCCCTCACGGTCAGGGTACTGACAATGCCCCCAGGCAAAACCTGCGGATTCTCTGCCCCCTGCCGCAAATGGAATCCCTACTGAGATGAGGAAATTTCGATGAAGAGACTTTTCACCCTTACGCTTATTCTGGCAGCGATCATGCTTGCGGCCACTCCTTCCATAAATGGTCAGAAGCGCAGAAATCGCCCGGTTCGTCCCCCGAAAATCAAAGCTGCGACAGGGCCGGTGATCTGGCAGGCTCCCGGAGCCGTGGAGCGATTGGATTTCACTTATGGTCCGGGCGGGCGCGCAGGTCAACCTGTCCCTCCATTCACCTTCGACGATGAAGACAAGGACGGCAGCAACCCCAAGATCAAGGTCACGGATGCGCGGGGCGTCAAGTGGTCCATCAAGTTCGGCTCCGAAGTCAATGCCGAAGTCTTCGCCTCAAGGATGGCCTGGGCGGCGGGCTATTTCGTCGAGCCTTCCTATTTCGTTTCGAGCGGCAAGATAAATAAAGTCAAGAAGCTCGACCGGGCCAAAAAGTACGTAGCGTCGGACGGCAGCTTCGCCGACGGGCGATTCGAGCTCAAAGAGAAGGATATCGAAAAGCGCAAAGGCAAAAAGTCATGGTCCTGGATCGACAACCCTTTCATCGGAACGCGCGAACTCAACGGATTGAAGATCATAATGATGCTCACCTCGAACTGGGACAACAAGGATGTTCGGGATAAGAGCCGGGGGTCGAACACGGCGGTCTTCGAAGTGGAGATGGAGAGCGGCGTTCAGGAACGCTACGTGATAATCGACTGGGGTGGCTCGATGGGCAAATGGGGCAACTACTTCAACCGCGAAAAGTGGGACTGCAAGGGCTTCGCTTCGCAGACCGAAGATTTCGTCAAGGGCGTCGAGAGAGGAGAAGTCCAGTTCGGCTTCAAGGGACAGCACACGGAAACTTTCAAAAACGGCATTCGCGTCGAGGACGTGCGCTGGCTCCTCGGCTTCCTCAGCCGCATCTCCGACGCGCAGATACAGGCCGGTCTAAGGGCCAGCGGAGCAACCTCGGAAGAGGTGACCTGCTTCACCGCTTCGCTCCGCCGACGCATACGGCAACTTCAGGCTGTCGCGCGATGAAACCATGCAGGGGTGCGAGGGAGCAGGGGTGCAGGGGTGCTCAGGTTCTGGCTTCACTGCCTCTATGGCTCCTCTGCTCCTCTGCTCCCCTGCTCCCCTGCTCCCTTGCTTGTTTACTGTTCGTTCCAGGTATCGGCTTCGACCACTACTTTGGTCGTCAACTCCTTGCCGCCGACCGACACCTTGACTATGTATGTGCCCGGATCGACAGGCGGTCCTTGCCGGAAGCGGAAGCGGCCTCCTCCACCGCCACCTCCGCCGCCGGGATTGAATCCGGGAGGCGGCTGAGGCGGGTCTTCACGCAGATCCCACTGAACGCGGTTCAATCCAATGTCTTTTGTGCCTTTCAGGTTGCGCAAGACCTTTCCGGTGATATCGGATACCGTGATCTTCACGTCTTCGGAAGCCGCCGATTTCAGATAATAGCTGATGGCTGTTCCAGGCTCGGGGTTTTCTCCCTCGAAGTTCTTTGACGCACCCCAATAGCGGTTCTTGTAGGTGTCCTGTAGCCACTGAGTGCCGGGCCTTACCTCGAAGAGATGTGTATCTTTCGCCATCACTTCATCGGCCAACTGTTGCAGCGGAGTTATGTCGTCGATTATCCAGACGCCGCGCCCGTGCGTTCCGACTATGAGGTCGTTGTCGCGCGGATGAACCAGTATGTCATCCACTCGCACGGTCGGCAGCCCGGTCATGAATCGCTTCCACTCGGCCCCGCCGTTCAACGATATGTAAAGCGCATACTCGGTCCCTGCAAACAGCAGGTTCTTGTTCTTGGGGTCTTCACGAATCACGTTGACATTGCCGCTCGGCAGATTGCCGGAGAGCGATTTCCACGTAGCGCCGTAATCCCGCGTGACGAATATGTAAGGCTTGAAGTCGTCATTGCGATGGCCGTCGATGCTCACGTAGCAGGTTGCAGCGTCGAAGTGCGAAGGCTCGACTCTCGACACCTGATGGGTTTTAGGAATGCCCTGTATGTTTTCGACGACGTTCTTCCAACTGGCCCCGCCGTCGCGGCTCACCTGTATGTTGCCGTCGTCGGTCCCAACCCATAGCACTCCCGGAAGCACGGGCGATTCACCTATCGTGATGATGTTGCCGTAGGTGCTCGCTCCGTCGTTCTTCGACGCGTGCGGCTGGTCTCCCGGCACGCCCATGATGGAGAGCTTGTTGCGGTCTATATTCTTCGTGAGGTCCGGGCCGGCCGTCCAGTTATCGCCCCGGTCCACGGACTTGAAGAGCTTTTCGGCCCCCACGTATATCGTGCGCGGGTTATGAGGCGATATGTGAATCGGGGTATTCCAGTTGAAGCGATACCGCTCGCCCGGCGGGGGTTCGGGCACGATGTTGCTCGTGGCCTGGCCCCCGAAGCCAAACCTTTGCGCGGCCGCCTGCCGGGCCGCCTGCTCGCGGGCTTGCTGCTGTGGGTCGCCATCCTGTCCGGCTGCACGCTGCGGGCGAGGAGCCTGCGCAGACCTCGGCCTTATGCTTGTGCTCTGACCCGTCTTCAGGTCGAGCCGACGGATGTTACCGTCTTGAGATTCCGAGTAGACGGTATTGTGATCGGTCGGATCCGGCTGAACGTAGAAGCCATCGCCGCCGCCCGCACGGAACCAGTCGGCATTCGTGATACCGGCGTTGCTGCGCGTTGCGCTCGGACCGCCCCATGTGCCGTTGTCCTGCAACCCGCAGTACACATAGTAAGGTTTGCGCATGTCTACGCCTACGGCATAAGCCTGCGCGAGCGCCATGGTGTTGATGAATTCCCATGTATCGCCCTGATCGTAGCTGACATTCAGCCCGCCGTCGTTTCCGAGGATTATGTGATCGGTGTTTTGCGGATTGATCCAGACGGCGTGATGATCGACGTGAGCCGGTCCCTGGAGAACCCGGAAACTCTTTCCGCCGTCGGTCGATTTATGAAAGGGCGCGCCGCAGGTATAGATGATCTGGTCGTTTTTGGGATCGACGCGAATCTGCGAGTAGTACATCGGGCGGTTGTTGTTGTTGCTCATTATCTGCCAGGTCTTGCCCTTATCGTCCGAGCGCCATACGCCTGAGCGTTTCGGGTCGGGAGGCCGCTCGGCCTGCTGTTGGCCGCGTCCGCCGCCGCCACCGCCACCGGGGAATCCGCCTCCTCCGCCCGCGCCGCCGCTCGGGCCGACTTCGATTTGAGCGTAGACGACGTTAGGGTTGGAGCGCGATACATCGAGACCTATGCGCCCGAGAAGTCCCGAAGGCAGCCCCGCGCCCTCCATCTTCGTCCAGGTCTTTCCGGCGTCGGTCGTCTTCCAGAGTCCGCTGCCCGGCCCGCCGCCGTTGAATCCCCAGGGGGCGCGACGCCGCTGATATGAGGCCGCATAAAGCGTCTTGTTGTCCGAGGGGTCCATAACGATATCGGTAAAGCCCGTGTCCGCGTCTATGAATTTGACATTCGCCCAGGTCTTCCCGCCGTCTGTGGTCTTGAATATGCCGCGTTCGGGATTGGGACCGAAGAGATGGCCGAGCGCGGCCACATAGACAATATTATTATCCTTAGGGTCGAGGACTATACGGGCGATGGTGTGGGTCTCTTTCAATCCCACGTTGGTGAAAGTCTTCCCGGCATCGGTCGATTTGTATATGCCGTCTCCCCAGGATGAGCTTTGCCTGTTATTGGGTTCGCCCGTGCCGACCCATAAGATATTGGGGTCGGATTGGCTCACGGCCAGGTCGCCTATGGACGCGACCGGGTATGTATCGAAAATAGGTTCCCATGTAGTGCCGTTATTGGTGGTCTTCCAGACGCCGCCCGTCGCAAGCCCTATGTAAAAGGTATAAGGATTGCTCTCGACCGCTACGATGTCGTCAATGCGGCCGCCCATGCTTGCGGGGCCTATGGACCGCCAGCGAAATTTCTTTAAGATGGGATCGTCCGACTGATTGATGGGCGGCCGAGCGGGCCGCTCTTCAGCAGGTCTTTGCGCCATCACTGTGCCGTTCCACAGCAGGCACGACACGGCCCATACTATAATCAAAAGATTCAGAGGGCGATTTCTTTTTCTCATAATGAGGAGTCCTTTCTCAAACAGGGATTTTTAAACCTTCGGATTGAAAAGGGTGCGGTGATGCTTCGACACCCTCGGCTAGTACGACACCGCGCGGCAATCGGTCACGCCAATTTGCCGCAAATTCAAAGGGCCGGCGCGCCGCTTCCGATCATACAACTCAAACCACAGATAGCACAGATAACACAAAGAATACTTTCCCAGAGAGTATCCGTGAAATCTGTGTGATCTGTGGTTGGTTCTTATTCCTCACATCTCATTTCTTCCGTTTGGGCACCTTGATGACGACCATTCGCTGCGGGTAGCGGCCGACCTTCAATCGCTTGATCTCTTTCAGTTCGCTCACAGAGATTATAGACAGATCGTCCGACTTGCGATTGCTGACGTAGCAGTAGCGGCCGTCCTTGCTGAAGGCGATGGAATTCGGCTCGCGGCCTACGGGGATAGTCTTTATCAATTCAAGCTCCGGGTGCAAGTAGACCGCCACATAATCCATGATACTGCCGTTTGCAAAAAGCAGCTTTTCGTCGGGACTGAGCAGCAGGCCGTGATTTACGTTGTGCGGATAGAATTCCGGTATCTTCACATTTTCGGGCAGCGGCGGCAGCGGCACCGTCCTGATCTTTTTTCTCGCCTGGAGATCTACGACCTCGAATCCGTGAAGCCGCGACAACTGAACGTAGAGCATCTTTTCATCGTCGGTGAAGTCGAAGGGGCGAACCCCATCGCCGAAAGGTATGCGCCCTATCACTTCGAGCTTTTCGGTATCGATGATGCTCAAAACATCGTTCATCATCGAACCGACGTAGAGCCGTTTTCCATCCGCTGAAAGCCGTGTGCCGTGCGGGCCGTTCCCGACGTAGATTTTCTTTATGACCTCGCGCTTTTCTACGTCGACGACCGCGAGCCACCACGAATTGTAATAGGGGACGAAGACGAAGCGTCCGTCGCGCGAGACCGACATGTGATGAGGCATGGCGTCCAACTTCATGCGCCATAGTATCTCGTCCGTGGCGGCGCTTATGGCCACGAGCTCGCCCGACTCTCCAAGCACGGGAATATCTACGCCCATCGAATCTACGCGATTCACATAGAGAATATCGCCCGCTGGCGAGGCCGCCACATAGTCCATGTAGAGGCCGATCTTTATGGAGCCGACCACTTCATGACCGGGTATGCTGATCTTGGAAATCTCGCCGCTATAGGTGTTGTGTACGTACAGGAACTCATCCGTTTCGGACTGCCCTGCGGTCGAGATTGCCGACAGGGCCAGACCCGAAAAGGCGATTGCAACGATTAGCAGTTTGATCATCAGTCGTCTCCTTCCGCAATCAGCTATCAGTCTTCAGCTATCAGCCGTCAGCCAGCAACCTACAGTGTGATAACTGAAGATCGATCTCTCAAATTCCAGCGCCGCATTCGGGCGAAGAAAGAAATCTTTGAGGAAAGAAATCTGTGAGGAAAGAAATCTTTGAGGAAAGAAATCTT
>JAKEHD010000283.1 GCA_022615215.1 Blastocatellia bacterium | reverse complement strand
GACAAAATCGTTCAGCGATGCGGCGCATATAAAGGGCCTGGAAGAGTACGAGCGCATATACCGCGAGGCTGAAAGCGACCCCGAAAAATTCTGGGGCCGCGTGGCGCGCGAGCTTCACTGGTTCCAAACTTGGGATAAAGTCCTCGAATGGGACGCGCCCTGGGCCAAGTGGTTCGTCGGCGGGCGGATCAATCTCTCTTACAATTGCCTCGACCGGCATGTTTCCACCTCGCGAAGGAACAAGGCCGCTCTCATCTGGGAAGGCGAGCCGGGCGAGATTCGCACGCTCACTTATCAGCAACTCCTTACAGAAGTCTCGAAGTTCGCAAACGCCTTGAAATCGCTCGGCATCAAGAGCGGCGACCGCGTGGCAATCTACATGGGCATGGTGCCCGAACTTCCTATAGCCATGCTCGCCTGCGCCCGCATAGGCGCTACTCACTCGATAGTCTTCGGCGGCTTTTCGGCCAACGCGCTCGTGGACCGCATAAACGACGCCGAGGCGAGCGCCGTCATCACCCAGGACGGCGGCTACCGTCGCGGCTCTGAACTCCCTCTCAAGGCAACCGTCGATGAAGCCGTAGCCTCGTGCCCTTCGGTCAAAAACGTCGTCGTCTACAAACGAACAGGATCTGCCGTCACCATGCAGGAAGGGCGCGATCACTGGTGGCACGACCTTATGGCAGGGGCTTCGGACCAATGCGAGGCCGAGCCGCTCGACGCCGAACATCCGCTCTTCATTCTTTACACATCAGGCACGACCGGTAAACCGAAAGGCGTAGTTCACACGACGGGCGGGTATTCGGTCGGCACTTATATCACTACGAAATGGGTCTTCGATATCAAGGACGACGACATATTCTGGTGTACGGCAGACATAGGATGGGTGACGGGCCACAGCTACATCGTGTACGGCCCGCTGCAAAACGGCGCGACCGCCGTCATGTACGAAGGCGCGCCCAACCATCCCGAACCCGACCGCTTCTGGAAAATGGTCGAGCGCCACAAGGTCAATATCTTCTATACAGCGCCGACGGCCATCCGCGCCTTTATGAAATGGGGAGAGCAGTGGCCGCGCCGTTGTGAGATGAACAGCCTCCGATTGCTCGGCACAGTGGGCGAGCCTATAAATCCCGAAGCGTGGATGTGGTATCGCGAAGTGATAGGGCACAATCGTTGCCCCATAGTCGATACCTGGTGGCAGACCGAGACCGGTATGATAATGATAACTCCGCTTCCGGGCGCTGTACCTACGAAGCCGGGGTCTGCGACTCGCCCCTTCCCTGGCATAATAGCCGACGTTGTGACCAAACAGGGCGAGGCGGTGCCTGCGGGGTCGGGCGGCTACCTGGTAATCAAACAGCCCTGGCCTTCGATGCTTCGAACCATTTATGGCGACCCCGATCGCTACGTCGAGCAATACTGGTCGGAAATTCCAGGCATGTATTTCGCGGGCGACGGGGCGCGCAAAGATGAAGACGGCTACTTCTGGATCATGGGCCGCGTCGATGATGTGATAAACGTGTCGGGGCACAGGCTCTCGACTATGGAGGTGGAATCGGCGCTCGTCGCGCACCCGATGGTCGCCGAAGCCGCGGTCGTCGGCCGACCCGATGAGATAAAAGGGCAGGCCATATCCGCATTCGTCACGCTCGAAGGCGGCAACGAGGCTTCGGACGGGCTCAAAGACGAACTCCGGCAATGGGTCACGAAAGAGATAGGCGCGCTCGCAAAACCCGATGACATAAGGTTCAGCGACGCCCTGCCAAAGACCCGCAGCGGAAAGATAATGCGAAGGCTCCTGCGCGAGATCGCCACGAGCGGCGAGGTGAGAGGCGATGTTACGACGCTCGAAGACTTTTCGGTGCTCGCAAAGCTCAGAGAAGAGGACGAATGAAAGCGCCTGAAGAGTTCTTTCTTCTAAAGAGTTCTTTCTTGCTCGCTTATGATGAAGGGGGCGCGGCTCAAGAAGCTGTTCGCCTGCAAAATATAGACCCCGGCTCTTGCGGGCCGGGGTCTATATTTTCAGTCTTTATACGTCGAGCGTCGATTCGCGCGCTGACGTGCGGAATGGGTGATCTATCAGAAGCAACCGCAAGCCGCGACGCCGCCCTTCAGTCCGTTAAGGAAAGAGTTGACCCTCTGAGTGCCCGTCCCGTGAGCGCCCCGATGATAGGAAGGCGTGCCCGTGCGGTCTCTGCCTGAGAAAAATGTGTAGGTGGCTTCATCCAGGTCGCCCTGGTCGAGCACGCCCGCATCTCGCGCAGCCTTTGCGAAAGCCCCGGCGAGGCAGTCGGCTTCGAGTTCCATCCGTATGGTCTGCCCTCTCAATCTCCCTAACTGCGCCTGCACCGAATGGCCCCATTCGTGCGCCAGAATCGTGATCGGAGCGAAATCGCCATCCGTCTGCGACTGTTCGGCGGCGGCCCTCATCTGCCTCACGAAGAAGGCCGGATCAAAATGTATGCTGTGCGTCTGAGACCGGTAGAAGGCGCTTGAGCCTGACGCATAAACGCGAGGCGACGTGTATCTCCGCCTGTAAGCAGAAAAAGTCCGTTGCCAGAACGTGTCGAGGAACCTGCTTGCGGAGCCGATCTTCGACCGAAGCTGCTGCAACTCATTATTTGAGGGTGCCGATACCCTTCTTGCGGAATATATCTGTGATTGCGGCGCGAAGAAATACTCTGTCGCCTGCGGCTGTGAGTTGTTGACCAGCGAGGATGTCGCTAAAGAAGCAAGCATCACTGCCAGAGCGATTATTCTCAAAATCGAATTCCTTGTCATCTTCAAGCTCCTTTTAAATTTGTGCCCCCACACTCGGAGGCGTCCTGATCGGTTCGGGCTTTCTTGCCCCTTCACAAACGAACGGCGCAAAATATTTGCGGATATTACATGCGTCGAAAAATTTTTCGGTCAAGAGATTTTGAATTGTGGTGAGGTCAGGCCGACTCGTAAAAACTCAAACACGGCGAAGAAGCGGTAGCGATATTACGTGCGGAGAAAAAATTCGTGTTCGATTCGAGAGGCGATGCAGATCGATTCATTTTGCAGAAGCGCTCGAAGATCATTCTCTTCAAAGATTTCATTCTTCGTTGACAGGCGATACTCTGTTCGAGTGCGGAGACAGATGTTCCCTTCGAGTCTGCAAGTTTGCGATTAACCGGGCCGATTTTGCATGTATAATAATGGCCGTCGGCGAAAAACGCGCCGCGCTGAAGAAAGAAATCTTTGTCGTTGCCGGATTTGCCGGCCGCTCGATTGATTTTCACTCTACAGAAGAAAGAAATCTTTAGAAGAAAGAAATCTTTAGAAGAAAGAAATCTTTAGAAGAAAGAGATTTTTAAGCGAACATGCCGCTCCTGCCGATTGTGTAAGAGCGCAAAGAGTTGGCTATGGACGAAAGGGGAAATCTGAAGGATTTCGAGTTTCTGCTCGGCAGCGCGAGAGAAACCATCGAAGGCATCATAAGGGCGACCCTGCGCGTGTCTTTGAGCCGCTCTGACGGACGTAGAGACAACGAAGACGCCCTCGATATCAAACAGGCCGTCGAGCTACAGTTGTGGGAAAAGTATATAAGGTCGAGAGACGAATCCGGCGGCGAAGCCATTCGCGATTTTCAGAACTATGCCGCCGTAGCCACATACCACGTCTGTTACGATCACCTGCGCCGCAAAAACCCTGAATGGTGCAGTCTTAAAAACAGGCTGCGTTATTTCCTGGAAAACAGAGAAGGGTTCGCCGTCTGGGAGAGCGAATGTAGAGAACTCGTTTGCGGGTTCGTGTCCTGGCAATACCGGAAAAAACATGCGGTCGGCCTTGAAACCCTCGAAGCTCTCGAAAACCTTAAACCCGGCAAACACCTCAAGCGCATGAATTCGGAAGACTGGGCCGAGTTGCACGAAGCCATATTCAAGCAAACAGCCATTCCCGTCAGGCTCGACGACCTGGTCCATTTCATAGCCGAACTCTTCGGAGTCAGGGACCGACAGGAGACGACGGATTCCTCAGCCGGGGAAGAGAGGACGAAAACGCCCGTTTACGACCTGTTGAGACAGAACCTCTCTCCTGAAGAGGGACAGGCGATCAAGGAGTTCCTCGAACGGCTCTGGGCGGAGATTCGCCGCCTGCGGCCGAATCAGCGCAAGGCATACTTGCTGAATTTCGCCGACGGCGATATACAGGTATTCCCCTGGAACGGGATTGCCTGTGTGAGCGAAATCGGTGCGGCGCTCGAAATAAGCGATGAGCAATTCGAAAGGCTCTGGCAGGAGATGTCTTCCGCAGACCGTCCGCCTCTCGCGGCGGCCTACGACGAGCGGTTCGCTTTTCTATGGTTATTTTTGCCGTTGAAGGATTCTACGATCGCCAGTATGCTCGGCGGCACGGTGTCGCAGGTGGCGGGTCTGCGCCGATTGGCCCGCGAAGCGTTGGCGAAACGCATGCGGGAATTCGGGATGAAAAAAGATTGAAAATTCATGTAATATCTCGCTTCAATCTGCGCCTTCAATAGAATAGAGGAGGAGCCGGGAGCAACGCCCCGCATGCGGGAAGTAAGGGGAACAGCCATGATAGAGCATCTTTCCGAAGAGCAAATCGAGCTTTATAGCAGGCGAGCAGCGCCGCCCGCAGAGTTGCTCTTTATGGATAACCACATCTCCGCGTGCGTCTGGTGCAGGGGGCGACTGAACGAGATGGAATCGCTACGGCCGGCACTCGCTTCTCTGCTCACAAGTCTCGATGCGTCCGCAAGGGGGAGGACCGAACATCTCAGTTACGAACAACTGGCCGGTTACGCCAGGAAAGAACTGGGCGAACTGGACCTGGAGATCGTGGAATGTCATGTGGAATTGTGCCTGCAATGCGCCGGGGAACTGGAAGATTTGCTCGCCTTCGCATCCCGTATGAAAGCCTCTGTTAAGCGAAGCAAAACGTCCGCTGTTAAGCGAAGCAAAACGTCCGCTGTTAAGCGAAGCAAAACGTCCGCTGTTAAGCGAAGCAAAACGTCCGCTG
>JAKEHD010000282.1 GCA_022615215.1 Blastocatellia bacterium | reverse complement strand
CTCACAGCGGGCGGAAGCCGATGGTATCTTCGCTCAAAACTGTCATTTGCTGCCGCGCGCAGTATATATGATTGAGGAAGCTGAGAAGAGGGCGTTTAGAGTACCGGCTTCAGCCGGAATAGCCCGGCGGCATACGGGTGGCTTCCGCCTGAAGGCGGTACTCTAAACACCCTTTTACTCTATGATCCGGTTGCTTCCAGATCAATTGGCACAAGTCGGGGTATAATGCTCTGCAAACCGCTGAGGCACGATCACTATCAGGAAAGGACGGCGGCAATGGCTGACGAAGAATCGGAGAAGAAATTCGAAGCCCTGATGGAAACGCAAATAAATGCGGAAGCTCGCGCCAATCGCATGGAAGAAACCATCGCTCTGGCTCTACAACTGATGAGGAAATCCGACGATAAGATCGATATTCTTGCGGATTTTCAGGCCGGGGCGGAGGCTCGCATCAGTCGCCTTGAAGAGGCATTCGCTATGCTCGTGCAACTGGCAAGGATTGCTGATGAGCGGATCGATACTACTGATGAAAAGGTCGAGGCCCTGAACGAAAAGTTCGATGCCATGATGGAAGCGCACAAAAATACGGAAGAACGATTGAACGCTTTCATAGCCGTACTTGAGCGATACATGGCTGAAAGACGAAACGGCAAGTCTCAAGAATAACGGAGGATACAAGCGGGCTGATTTGGAGTGCGGCGACTTGTCGCCGCTTTCCCCGGCGGTGACGATTCCGTTTGCGACTCATCGCCGGGCCGTGGTTGGATTGACTGCGATGAGTATGTAGTCAACGTGAAAAAAGTGCCGCTACGCGGCACTTGAATTGAGCTATATATCGTGCACACCAAGATCTGGATTTGATATTTGCTGTTGAAGATTTGGCTCTTTTAGAGTTCCCGCGATGGCTCACGTTGTTTTGTACAGCAACCGGGTGAACAGCCCAATATATTGTGGCCTTTCACGGCGATTATCAAAGAACCCAGGATTTCAAAGCCCTATCAAGAGTCCGTATCTTGGTATGCTGGATATATAGGTCTTTCAAGGCCGGGGCCGGTCGCCACAATCATATCGCGTCGCGCGAGCGACGATTGAATTTGTGATCGCACGACGCAGTTCAACCGTCGCTCGCGCGACGAAATAACCTTCTGGCTCCGGTGTCCGTGCCCTGAAGGACATGGCTAAAATCAACTCGCCGCTACGCGGCGGAAAAGATTGTGCTAAACACATACGGCGACTTGTCGAAGACTGAAAAGCGGTGACAAGTCGTAGACGAAATCGTCACCGCACTCCAAATATCTCGCATTCTCAATCACCTGATGTGATTCACCTCAACACGCTCAACTTCAGATGCGAGCCGTACTCCCGCGATCTGTATATTCGCTGCGTCGCTTTTTGAAAGTCCGATTCCGTGGCTTTGTGTATCTCCATGAATTTCTGCGGATTGCGGTCGACTAGAGGAAACCAGCTACTCTGAATCTGCACCATTATCCGGTGCCCGCGCTTGAAAGTGTGACTGACAGAAGGCATCTCGAATTCCACCTTCGTCACCTTGCCCGGCGTCATCGCTTCCGCCTTCTCGAAGCTGTTGCGGAACTTCGCGCGAAAGGGTTCGCCTCTCACCATCATCTGATAGCCGCCCATCTTCACGTCCGCCGGGTTAGGCTCGTTGTCGGGCGCATCCCTGGGGTATACATCGATCAGCTTCACTACGAAATCCGAATCCGTCCCCGTAGTCGAAACATACAAACTCGCAGTGATAGGCCCCGCTACCGTTATGTCCTCGGTCAAGACTTCGCTTTCGTAAACGACCACATCCGGGCGCGTAGAGGCGAAGCGTTGATCGGCTACCATGTACTCGCGCGGCATTCGATACGATATCCAGCCTATGTAGGGGACGGGCTTGTTCGGGTCGCTTATATATTCGTCGTAACTGTCGGTCGAGGTCTCGCGCGGAGCTTCAAAAGAGAGCCGCCCGCCCGCTTGAAGATATATGCTCTCCTGACGCGCACCTTTAGGCGGCCATTGATCGTAGGTCTTCCAGCGATTCGAACCGGTCTCGAAGACATAGACATCGGGCAGCTTCAACTGGCCTTTGTCTTTCAGATAGTGATTGAAGAATTGCAACTCTATGTTCTCGCGGTAGAACTCCGAGGTCTTCGAGCCGAAACGTATATCGCCGAGCAGGTCGCCGTCTGCGCGCGACCAACCGCCGTGATACCACGGACCCATCACGAGTATGTTATACGCGCCGGGGTTGTTCTTTTCGATTGCCTCGTAAGTCTTGAGCGGCCCGTAAACGTCTTCGGCATCGAACCAGCCGCCGACTGTCATCACTGCCGTCTTGACGTTCTTCAAATGAGGGAGAGGCGTGCGCGATTTCCAGAAAGCATCGTAAGCGTCGTGCTCTGTCAACTCTTTCCAGAATTCGATATTGCCTTTGAAGTATTTCTTATCGGCATTCGCGAGCGGTCCCAACTCCAAAAAGAATTTGTATCCGTCGGGCGTGCCGGGGTCGAAGCGCGAGATGCCATCCGTGGTCAGCCCTTTCCTCGGCTGGCCGAAGCTTGAAAAGAAGCCGAATGCATGACTCAGGAAGAGCGCCCCGTTATGGCGAAAATCGTCGCCTATGAACCATTCGGTGACGGGCGCTTGAGGCGAGGCCGCTTTGAGCGCGGGGTGAGAGTCTATCGCCCCCATGGTCGCATAGAACCCCGGATAGGAGATGCCCCATATCCCTGCGCGGCCGTTGTTGTTCGGTATGTTCTTTACGAGCCATTCGATTGTGTCATAGGTGTCGCTGCTCTCGTCTATATCTGATCGGGAACGCTTATTCGGATTGTGCGGACGGACGTTCATGTATTCGCCTTCGGACATATACTTGCCGCGAACGTCCTGGTAGACGAATATGTAGCCTTCCCTGGCAAACAACTCCGAAGGGCCGACGGATTCCCTGTACTCGTTCGGGCCGTAGGGCCTGACGCTGTAGGGGGTGCGAAACAGCATGATGGGATATGTTCGAGATGTATCTTTAGGCGCGTAGACCGACGTGAAAAGTTTGACCCCGTCGCGCATCGGTATTTGATGTTCGGACTTCGTGTAGTGTACCCTGACATCCAGGTGTTCCTGAGCGTATAGAGGTTTTGCTACGCCGACAAAACCTAGCCCTAACAAAAATAATGAGAGCCAGAGGGCCGTTGATCGGATTGGTTTCATGAGCTTCTCTCCTTGAAATTCGCTATCAAGGCGTCGGGCCAAAAGGATCAAGGCCGCGCCTCCACTGCGATCAGCGATTATTTCGGCAACGTCCCAGCGCGGTTGCCGCTCGTATTCATGACCAGCAAGCCAGACGTTTATTTATACATTCGCCCGGCAGCACAGTCGAGCGAAAACCGGACCTGTAAGAGTTCAGATTTCTCGCTTTAGCGTGCCAGAGCAGACCTGTTGGCCGGACTCTGAGTTTTTAGGCGGGTTACGAGGGGGTGTGATGGGTTAACAGGTATGGAAAGGCGGCCGGAAAAATTTCTGCGAATGTCTGTTATCGGCCTGATGGGTTCCCTTTTCAGACACAACAGGTCGATAGAAAAATACCCGGCCGCCGAAGCGGTCAAACAGAAGGTGAGCCTTATGCTCACACCGAACTACTCGATTCTATCTGGCAGGTTGTACATTATCCCCCGCGTCGAACGGCCGATTCATTTAACAAAAGCCGGGGGGATTTGTAGAGTCAAGAGTCACTTTCTTTTCTTCGCGCCTCTTTCCGAATCGGGGCCTCCACCTCGTTTCTTCGCACTTCTTTCAGAATCAGGGCCTCCGCCTCGTTTCTTCGCACTTCTTTCAGAATCAGGGCCTCCACCTCTGGTCGATTTCTTTGAAGCAGACTTTTTAGCTGCCATATACGAATCTCCTTTCATTGGGAAAGCAATCCAGGCCATAGAAAAGCGCCATTCACGGTATAAGTGGCAATCACAGGTGAAAAATTTCGCGTTTATCCTTGAGCAGTCCCGCTCAGGTTATTTTTTTGGAAAGGAAGCGGGCAAGAGGCTGCTATCTTTGAACAACTTTCGCGCTCAAGTAAAATCGCCGGGGCTTCAGCTTTCGGAAAACTTCGACCCCGGCGAATTCGGCTTTGCTGACTGCGCAGGCTGCTTACGGTTTGCTGTCCGACCTGTTCCAATCCGGCGACCCGACGCCGAGCAGATGTCGGACGAAAAAGTCATAACGCTTTCTGTCGCCGTAAGGTCCGCCCGATGTGTGACCCGCGCCGGGTAGGACCAGCAGATCGAAATCCTTGTTGGCTTTGATCATCGCGTTCACTACCTGCATGGTCGAAGTCGGATCGACGTTTGTGTCCAACTCTCCGACTATGAGCAAGAGCTTGCCTTTCAGCTTGTGAGCATTATCGACATTCGACGAGGCCGCATACTCGGGGCCGAGCGGCCAGCCCATCCACTGCTCGTTCCACCATATCTTGTCCATGCGATTGTCGTGGCAACCGCAGGCTGAAACGCAGACCTTGTAAAAATCGGGATACCCAAGCATCCCGCCGAGCGAACTCTGTCCGCCTGCCGATGTGCCGTATATGCCGACGCGGCTGATGTCGTAGTAAGGATATTTCGCGGCGACGGCCTTGTGCCACAGAATCCTATCCGGGAAACCGGCATCGCCGAGGTTCTTCCATGCGACATCGTGAAATGCCTTCGAACGGTTCGATGTGCCCAGGCCATCGATCTGCACGACTATGAAGCCTAATTCGGCAAGCGATTGCATGGGGTTATAGGCGCTGAAGGATTTGGGCACGAACGAACCCTGCGGCCCGGCGTAGATGTTTTCTATCACGGGATATTTTTTCGACGCATCGAAATTCGACGGCCGAAAGATGACTCCCCATATTTCGGTCTTGCCGTCTCGCGCAACCGATGTGAAGACTTCAGGCGCGCGCCAGCCCGCTTTCACGAGTTCCGAAATATCGCCCCGCTCAAGCTCCATCACTACAGACCTGTCCGCCGTACGACGCAGCACCGACGTGTGCGGGAGATCGACGCGCGACCATGTGTCTACGTAATACTTCATATCGGGCGAGAAGACGGCCGAGTGATTCGCGTCTTCTTCTGTGAGCGCGGTAAGTCCCGTGCCGTCGAAATTGATTCGATAGTAATGGACGAAGTAAGGGTCTTTGCCCGCGTACATGCCGCTCGCACTGAACCAGATATGGCGCTTCTCTTCATCGACCTTCTCGACGCCGCGCACCGCCCAGTCGCCCTTCGTGATCTGATTCTTCACCTCGCCTGTCGCGCCGTCAAACAGGTATAGATGGTTCCAGTCGTCGCGCTCAGACATCCATATAACCTCTTTTCCGTCATCGACATCGTGCCGAAACCTCTTGCCGGAATAACAGAAGAAAGTCTTGCTCTCTTCGTTGATAGCGGCGCGCGCACGCCCCTCGGTACCGTCTACTTCGATGACGCGATAGACCTGATGCCCACGTTGATTGTATTCGAAGGTGAAGGCGCGGCTGTCCTTGCGCCAGACGGGGTTCGACATATCGTAGGCGTTCGGGAAGAGAGCGTTGTCGATGGCTATTTGCTTTTTGGTTTCGAGGTGAAAGAGCACGGGTTGTTCGACATCGAGCGCATCGCCCGGCTTCGCATAATCGAGCGTGTAGTATTTTGGTTGAAGCTGGCCTTCGGGCGAAGATTCGACGTAATAGATTTTGCGCTTGTAACCCGGACGAACGCGATAGGCCACAAGCTTCTTCGAATCGGGCGACCAGCTAATAGTCCGCCACTCGTAGTAATTCCCTTCCGAGCCGTCGAAGCTGAGAGGGGATGCCTTCTTTTCACCTTTTGCGCGCACGAAGAGGTTGTAATTTTCGATCACTGCCTCCCACTTGCCATCGGGAGAGGGCCGGGGCTGTCGTTCAGGCTCAGGCGGAGGGCCGCTGCCCACAGGTTCGAGCGTCCGCCCCAAAAGGCTTCGCCCCTGTCCGCGCCGCTCTATCGGTCCAAGCTTCTTGCAGGCGTAATCCGACAGGTCGCATCTCCACCTCGTTCCTCTTATGAAGAATTCGATGGCCCGCTCGCCTTCGACGAAAGTGATGGAATTGAAAGGCAGGTCGAGGGGCTTGTATTTTTCGCCCGAAGCGGCTGAAAGCGAAGCGGCCAGTTTTTCATGATCGAAGGCCGGTTTCCTGGCGAGCGTTTCCGCGTCGACCAGGACGAATTCATCGCCGCCTTTGACCGTTCGCCTGTACCAGAATCGGCTGGTCTTTTCTATCCAACCGGCCCTCGACGGGATGTTGACGGCAAGCGGACGGTATTTGTCGCGCAGACCGATGGCGCGTTCGTAATCGGCGGCCGTTCCCTGAGCATAGATGATCGTAGATGACAGAAGAAGGCCGAGGAGCAGGGCCGTTTTCCATGCAAGGTGTCTTCGTCTCATAGTATTTTCCTCTGGTTAGAATCCTCACTGCGTTCAGCCAGCGAGGGGCCTTGCGAAACAGATTCCACTGGTTTGTTTTCAGTCTCTTTTTTAGAGATCAAGCATGTTCGTTTTCCGCCCCGAGCGCAGCAAGCAAAGTATTGCCAGCCTCGAATGAATCGAAAGGAGACCAGACCGGATAGTGCGTTCCCGAATCAGGCAAAGCGCCTTCTTCTCTGGCAAGCTCGAATGCGAGAAACTGCATGACTCGAAGCTTATCGGCCCGATCAAGTTCGCGCAGTGTGGGCAGAAGTTCATCAAGAGACATTGAGAATTCCTCCAAAAAACAACGAGCGATTCGTCAGACCCGGCTATATTATCACAGGAATCAGACTGTTACTGAGCCGGGTCTGGCTTTCGATATGCCAGGCTGTTCTTTATGATGCGAAGCGCGATTCCCGGACGGAATATCGTCGCGGGCGGGTGCGTCATATTCATGACCTGAAAGAACGCGCGCGCGATCTCCCGGTCGTGCAAGGCCCCCTTATGCACCTTCGATACGTACCAGTTGATCAAATCCGTACCGGCGGGTTTGACGCCTTCAACATCCGGAAAGCGAAAGTCCTCTCCAACCGCAAGCGACCAAGCGTTGTCGACTGCCCTTGTGGCTCTCGCAAAGAAGTTCCGCGCAAGCCCCTGCAAGCGGTCCCGGCCGGCAATCTCTTTCAGGCAATCATCGAGCGCCTCGGCTTCGAGCGCGCTCACAGACATTCCCTGACCGTAGACCGGGTTGAAACTGCAAATCGCATCGCCCATTATCAGGTATCCTTCGGGGAAGCGGTTCATCCGTTCATAGTGATGCCGCAGATTCGACGGGAATTTGTGAGTGACGAAATCGCTCAACGGTTCCGCTCGCGCAATAGCGTTGTATATATCCCGGCTTGCGAGGCTTTCGGCGAAATCAAGGAACCCTTGCTCTTCGGCGGGCGCGTGATCGCCCAGCCAGCCAGCCAGCGTGACTATCCACCGCCCGCCCTCTATCGGAAAGAGCGCGCCGCCTCGTTTGCCATGCGGAGGAACGGGCATTGTAAATATAGCTTTGGCACCGGGAAGCGAGTCGGGGTTCTGCCGGAATATGCGGGTCGTGTACCCGATTCCCACTTTGACCACGCTCTCTTCCGGCGCTGAGTAACCGAGCGCCTCAAGCCAGCCGGGCGACCTCGAACCGCGCCCCGTCGCATCAACAACGAGGTCGGCATCGAGTGCTTCTTCCTGGCTTCCCTCAGATCGCTTATGAACTCTCACGCCTGTGATGCGTGTGCGGTCCCGGTCGGCGAGCAGAGAGTCCACATCACACTGTTCGAGGCAGGTCAGGTTATCGAGCGCGAGAACCCGGCTGCGCACCTGGGATTCGAGAAAGGGTCGGCTCATGGAGATGATCGTCATGCCGCTGTAGAAGCGAATTTTATACCCGCCGAAATGATGCCAGAGCACATCGCCGGGGAGATCGAATCTTATGGCCCCGCCCTCGGTCAGGTCCGAAGTCAATCCGGGGAACAGTTTCGATATTATCTGCTCTCCTTTTACGAGCAGCGCGTGGAGGTGACGGCCTTGCGGCACTCCCTTGCGATTAGCGGCCGAAGCGGGAAAGGCGTCGCGTTCGATGAGCGTGACGCGCTCGAAGTGATCGCCGAGCACTCGCGCGGCGAGCAATCCCGCCATGCTTGCGCCGATCACTACGGCATGTCGGCCGCCGGTTTGTGATGAATAACGGCGAGCCTGGTCATTAACGGTCTGATCGCTCATCGTTCGATCCTTTCGGAATCAGGGGTACGAATCCAGGTTGTTGCCTCTGTCAGGAGATGCTGATTTTAATCCTTTCGAGATGAAACCTCAATTCAGGATCTGAGATACCACCTTGACTTTCTGTCTCAGTCAAGGGGTGCAGTCCAAGGCAATGCCGCCTGAGATGCTGACAAACGACAAACGGTCCTTCTTACGATCTATGACTTGGTGTATCATCATTTTTCTGCTGCAAAAGTCGAGTGAAAACATTATGAAAGAAATTTACAAAGGCATTGTCCGGGGAGGATTGATCGAGCTTGAAAACGAAACGGTTCTCCCCGAAGGAACCCGCGTGAGAGTCATCCCGGAAGAAAGGGCCGAATCTTCCGCTTTGCAGGCGTGGTTGCAAGAGGCCCGCCGGCTTCGCGCGCAGCTTCCTGTCACCGGCGATTCGGTAGAGATACTACGACAAATCAGGCAGGAGCGCACTGATCGATGAGCGCAGTCGATGAAATTTGCGTTGATGCCAGCCTCGTCGTCAAGGTAGTGGTTGCCGAGCCGGACAGCGACAGGGCTGATGCGCTGTTCGCATCGTGGGTGAGTGAGGGAAAACGGCTCATCGCTCCCGCCTTCTTCGAGGTGGAGACCGACAGCATTCTGCGGCAGAAGGTCGCGCTTCGCAAAGAGCTTACCCCTGAACAGGCTG